>JAUWOI010000111.1 GCA_030612185.1 Anaerolineae bacterium | reverse complement strand
GGCAAAAGGTGTTGTGCAGTCTCTGTTCTCCATTCTCTATTCTCTACTCTCCATTCTCTATTCTCTGCTCTCTATTCTCCACTCTCCACTCTCTGCTCTCCATTCTCCATTCTTCTCACCGCCGGCGTATTCTATTTCTCGTCCTGGCTCCCACCCACGCTGGTCAGTGGCCTGGTGGCTACTGCGCTCACGCTCGTCAGTGGTCTGGCGCTGGCCGCGCTTGTTGTTCTGCGACTCGACCTGGGCCTGGCGCTCGTCGCAGCGACGGCCCCCTTCTACCTGTACCCCCGCCCTCTGTTCGGCAAAGCGTTCTCGATGGTGGAGATAACAACGCTGCTGTGCCTGCTGTCGTGGGGCCTCCGCCAACTGACCACCCAACTAACCAACCAACCAACCAACCAACCAACTAACCAACCAACTAACCACCCACCCACCCAACCATTCTCCAACCTCGACCTCGCTGCCCTGTTCTTTGTGCTGGTGAGCGTTGCTTCTTTCTTCGTCGCCGAATACCGCCACGTCGCACTGCGTGAGTTGCGTCTCGTTGTCCTGGAGCCGGCGCTCTTTTACCTGATGCTGCGCACAAGCCGGCTCGACGGCAAGGCTTTATGGCGCGTGGTGGATTTCTTCGTGCTGGGGGCTGTCGCTGTGGCGCTCATCGGCCTGGTGCAGTACGGCCTCGGCGTGAATATCATCACCGCCGAGGAGGGCTTCCGCCGCCTGCGCTCCGTCTACGGCTCGCCCAACAGCGTCGGCCTCTACCTGGGACGGGTACTGCCGGTACTGGTGGCTGTCACCCTGTTCGGCGGTTCGCGTGGCCGCCGCGTCGCTTATGGCCTGGCCGTCGTCCCGCTGGGGCTGGCGGTGCTGCTCAGTTTCTCCAAAGGCGCGCTTGTCCTGGGTGTCCCCCTCTCGCTGCTGGCGTTGGGCGTGCTGGCGGGCGGGCGGTGGCTCTGGGCTTCGCTGGGGGCGGTGGCCGCAGCTGCCGTAGCCGCTGTCCCGCTCCTGCGCACCCCGCGCTTTGCCTCCCTTCTGAACACGCAAAGTGGCACCACCTTTTTCCGCCTGCAACTCTGGCGTGCGTCATGGACGATGTTCCGCGAACATCTGTGGCTCGGCGTCGGTCCCGATAACTTCCTGTACCACTACCGGGGGCGTTACATCCTGCCCGCCGCCTGGCAGGAGCCGGACATCTCCCAGGCACACAACATCCTGCTCGACTATGCGACGCGGATGGGTCTCGCGGGCCTGGCGGCTGGGACCTGGCTTCAGGTGGCCTTCTGGCGGCTGGCCCTGCCGCTGCGCCGCTTGACTGACGCTGACCGTCGCGCTCTGGCGCTGGGCCTGATGGGCTCAATGGCTTACTTCTTGGCCCACGGCCTGGTGGATGCGTCCTACTTTCTTATTGATTTGGCGTTCGCTTTCTTCCTAACATTGGGTGTCATGGAGTGGCTGGCAGCAAACGACAGTACTACGTCGGGAGCGATAACAGCAGGAGAATGATCTTGGAGGGAACGCATTCTAGCAAGCGATTGGAGATAGGGAATGAATTCAAAACCTAACCTCAACACAGTGATTCTGGTGCTGATCTTGATCGCCCTGGTCGCCGGCGGTGTGATGCTGGTCCGTTCGATCCAGCGACTGACACAACCGCTGGAGGAGGCTGAGCGGGCGCTGGAGGAGCAGTGGAAGGAGATCACTAACCCCACGCCCACCATCATCGCTGACCCGGTGACGATCATCCGCCAGGTGCGCAGCCTCAGCCGGCTGGAGACGGCCTCCTACACCGTCGAGAAGATCATCACCGCCGAATCGGGGCAGGGACACTTCGCCTTTCTCTTCGGCGACCGATTGATTCTGGTCGCCCACGGCCAGGTCATCGCCGGCGTGGACCTGAGCAAGATGGAGGAGGATGACATCATCGTTGCCGAGGCGGGGACGGTGGTCGTCACGATGCCCCCGGCTGAGGTTCTCGTCGTCACGCTGAACAACCAGAAGTCCTACGTCTTCGACCGGGACACGGGGCTGATCGGGCCGAATCCGGCGTTGGAGACGGAGGCAAGGCAAGTGGCCGAGGAGGAAATACTGAACGCGGCGCTGGAGGATGGCATCCTGGAGATGGCCCAGCGAAGCGCCGAGACCTACGTGCGGCACCTCATCCTGTCGCTGGGCTTCCGCGAGGTCATGTTTAGCCGTTAGCAGTCAGCCGTTAGCAGTCAGCCGTTAGCAGACAGCGACCAGCAATGCCCCCAAGTTGCGGGGCTATGATGGGGGAATATCTGTCATTGCGAGCGCAGCGAAGCACCGCCACGAGTACTCGCGGTGGCAATCTCCACGGGTGCATACAAAACCTGGGGGAGTATCACAAGTAAAGACCTCGGAGGTTTCTGTAAGACCATCTTCAGGCTCAAAAAACACTCCAACCAGCGCATCTGGTTAAGCAAAACACAGTGTAAACCTCCGAGGTCTGCTGCTCCCCAAGTGGTAGATACGCCCAATCTCCACCTGGGCTATTGGGGATTGCTTCGGGGATTGCTTCGTCGCTGGCCGCCACGCTTCGCTCGCGGCTTCGGCTCCTCGCAATGACAGGTTGACTCTGTTTCTTGCACAATGAGTGGCGTATTCGCGCCACGCATAGCTCAGAATGACGGCCAGCATAACAGTCTTGACAAAGCACTGGGGCAGGGGCCGCTTGGACCACGAAAGTCACGAAGCAACATGAAAGCCACGAATGCCTTTCGCGCTTTTCGCGCCCTTTCGCGTGTTTCGTGATCCAAGACCTATCACGTTTCACGTCCTATGTATCACAAGGGGGCAATATGCGCATCCAGATCAACCGTGCCGTCCTGGAATTGGTGCAAGGCGACATCACGGAGATGGACAGCGCCGCTATCGTCAACGCCGCCAACGAGCGGTTGGTCCATGGCGGCGGGGTGGCGGGGGTCATCTCCCGCAAGGGCGGCCCGGCCATCCAGCGGGAGAGCGATGAGTGGGTGCGCCAGCACGGCCCGGTGGCTACCGGCTCGGCGGCCATCACCTCCGGCGGCAACCTGAAGGCGCGGTACGTGATACACGCCGTGGGACCGATTTACGACGGCAGACCGCGTTTAGCGGAACTGCTGGCCTCAGCGGTGCGCGCCGCACTGCGGATGGCGGATGAGCATGATTTGCGCTCCATCGCGCTGCCGGCCATCAGCACCGGCATCTTCGGCTACCCGATAGAGGAGGCTGCCGGGGTGATGCTGCGGGCGGCCATTGAGTACTTGCAGGGAGAGACAGGTCTAGAGCGGGTTGTATTCTGCCTTTACGGTCAGCCCGCGTTCGAAGTTTTCACCAGAGAACTGATGGCCCAGGCCGAATAGGCCCATCTTGACACGCATTTTGACACGCATCTTGACACGCTCGTGTAGTATACTAGGCTGAAAGTTGTCACCACCTGAAGCAGTTCTCTGCGACAGGGAAAAGGATTCAGAGGTAAGGATATCATAGGTGGAGGCAGAATTATGAGCACGTTTCTGGATTCGCTTCAGCTTAGCAATGCGGATGACCTGTTACCTAGCGGTCATTACCGGAGCGAGTATCATGACTACGGTATGACAGACGACGCCATTGCGTCCTGGGGTTTTGATCAACCTGACGCACCTTCGCCCAAGACAGTAGCGTGGGCGGTAGTTGATCTGCTAGACGTTATGATCGCCGCTAGCACCTTCCCGTTAGAGGGCAGGTAAAGCCGTCCGGTCACCCCTTCGATCTCGCTCAACGTATGCTTTCTGGCGCACCAAAGGCCAGCCTGGCGATCACCGGCCGGTGATCGGACCCGCCATAGTCTCCCACCGCCGTGGAGAGCGCCACTATGTCTGGCGAGTGAAACACGTAGTCAATGCGCCACGTCGGGAGGCCGAGCCGCGGGAAGCGAGTGAACGTGAAGCCCGTCCCCCATCCACACTCGCGATGCGTATCGTGCAGGTGGTGGGTCAGCAGCGCGTACAGGCTCTGCTGGTCGGTCAGGTTGAAGTCGCCGATGACGACCAGCGGGCTGTCCATCTGCTCCAGGCGCGATAACAGGTCGTGCACGTCGGCGTCGCGCCCCTGATTGGCAAACCCCGTGGGGACGCCCAGCGGTAAGCCGAAGGGATGGAAACCCAGCAGCGGCGGCGAGCGCGGATGGACACTGAGGACGTTCACCTGGTAGCCGTTTATATCCAAGACACACTGCTGCGCCCAACTCCCCTCACCCTGACCGAGCCGGAAAGCCTCGTATTGCAGGATCGGGTAGCGGCTGAAAAAGCCGCAGTCGGGTTCCAACTTGTAGTAGGGGTAACGGTCGGCGAACCGGCTTGCGATCGCCTGGGCCATAGGCGGTTCCAACTCGCGCAGGCCGAAGAAGTCCGGGTCGTGTGCTTCGATAACAGCCGCGACCTGATCGGCGTGCGGATTCACGTAAAGAACGTTGTAGGTCATCACAGTGAACGTCGGGCCAGCGGCGCGGACCGGCCAGCGGGGGAGATAGAGATGGCCGTAGGTGAGCAGAAAGAGAGCGGTGGGCACGGCGACGAGAATCAGCAGGAGGCGGGAGCGGCGGAGCCAGCACGCTGGCAGCAACACGACCAGTGGGACAAATAGCCAGGGCAAGACGTAACCGAGGGCATCAACGAACCACAGGTCACCCCCACCCAACCAGCGCAAGGCAAAGTAGATGAAAATCAGACCGGCATGGAGTGGCGTCAGCAGGTTGACGCCAGCAATAGCAAGCCGCTTGAGGAAGCCCGGCGGGGGTGGAGTGTAACCCAGACCTCGGAGGTCTCGAGGTCTAGACTCAGCCGGCATTATCCCTCTTGCGTCTCTGTCGCCCCGCCACCCAGGCCAGGAACACCCCCAGGAGGTACAACAACAGCAACGGCAGCATCACCAACATCATGTTGAAGGGGTCAGGCGTGGGTGTGATGGCCGCAGCCAGGACGGCGATGCCCACGATGGCGAACCTCCAGCCCTTGAGTAGCATCTTAGCATCAACCAGTCCCAACCAGGCCAGGAAGTAGAGGATCAGCGGCGTCTCGAAACTGACACCCACCCAGAAGATCAACGAGGTGATAAAGGGGATGTACTCGTCAACCATCCAGGTTGGCTGGATCACGTCGGAGAGGAACCCCAGCAGAAAGGGGATCGCCGCCGGCACCATCACGAAGTAGGCGAAGGCCGCGCCCCCCACGAAAGAGATCGTCACGCCGGGGATGATCCAGTAGAGCGATCGACGCTCCTTCGGCATGAGCCCTGGTGTGACGAAGCACAACAATTGGTAGACGATGATCGGCGTCGCCAGAATCGCACCCGACACCAGCGATATCCTCATGAAGATACTGACGGTGGTCGTCGGACGTGGCGCGATGACCGGATAATCGCCCATCGGGGCCAGCAGGAAAAGCAGGATGGGCTTGGAGACGAAGAAGCAGATGGCACTGCAGACGAGCAGCGCAACGACTGATTTCACCAACCGCTCGCGCACCTCCGCCAAGTGCCCGAGAATAGACAGCAGTTTCTGGTGTTCCGGGGAAACCTCTGCTGTCATCGGCTTGGCGACCTGGTGGAGTTCTTCAGGACATCCATGCCCGCCTACGCGCCTTCTTCTCCCGCTTCGCTGGCGGATTCGTCTTGCTCCTCTTGCTCCTCCTGCACGGCTTTCTTGAACTCACTGATGGCCCCGCCCAGGCCCTTACCTATGTCTGTCAGCCGGCTCGCGCCGAAGATCACTAGCACGATGACCAGGATGATCCCCCACTCCCACACACCAAAACTCGGCATCTCGCTTCTCCTTCTCTCTTTTCTTGAGTATAGATGACTCTACTGAAAAAACCAAAATCTTCAACGCAGAGGCGCAAAGAGAATTGAAAAGTAGAAGAAGATTTGTTCCGTCAAAGGCCTTGATTCTCAAAAATATTGAAGCGTCATTCAAGAATCTCTGCGCCTTTGCGTCTCTGCGTTAAGATTAGCCCTTTTTTCAGTGGAGTCATAGATAGTATAACCAGATTGTGCCTGGTGTCAAATACAGTTGGGGCAAGACCTCCGAGGTTTACGAATTGGTGCTCTCCAGGAAGTTGTTAGCAGCACCCAGATTGATTTCCAGGCCAACTGCATTGCCTAAACCTCGGAGGTCTAAACGACTGCCGATTTGGGAATCGCCTTGAGGTATGATATAATCTGGTCGAGTGGTGCCGTAAGGGACACAAACAACCTCATACATAAGGAGTGGGTAATGCGCATTCTCATCACCGGCGGGGCCGGCTTCATCGGCTCCCACCTCTGCGACCGGTTACTGGCCGACGGTCACGAGGTCATCGCGATAGACAATCTGAGCACCGGTAACGTGGATAACATCGCACGTCTGGCCGGCCACGATCACTTCCATTTCATCAAGCACGACGTGACCGACTACATCTTCGTCGAAGGTCACCTTGACGCGGTGCTCCACCTGGCCAGCCTGCCCAGTCCGGTGGACTACCTCAACCTGCCCATCCAGACGCTCAAGGTGGGTGCGCTGGGCACGCACAAGACACTGGGCCTGGCGCTGGAGAAGGGAGCCCGTTTCCTGCTGGCCTCCACCTCCGAGGTCTACGGCGATCCACTGACGCATCCCCAGCACGAGGACTATTGGGGCAACGTCAACCCCGTCGGCCCGCGCGGCGTCTATGACGAGAGCAAACGTTTCGCTGAGGCGCTCACGATGGCCTACCATCGTTACCACGGCGTGGATACACGCATCGCTCGTATCTTCAATACCTACGGGTCGAGGATGCGCCTGGACGATGGCCGCGTAGTGCCCAACTTCGTCTGCCAGGCGCTACGCGGCGAACCCCTCACCATCTACGACGACGGCTCCCGCACTCGCTCCTTCTGCTACGTGTCCGATCTGGTCGAAGGGATGGTGCGCTTGTTTCACTCTGACGAGACTATGCCGGTTAACCTGGGTAACCCAGACGAGATGACTATCCTGGAGTTCGCCCACAAGGTGCTGGAGTTGACCGGTAGTAGTTCACCTCTCACCTTCATCGAGCCCACCGACGCGCGCACCGCCGACGACCCCAAGGTGCGCTGCCCCGACATCGGCAAGGCGCGGCGTGTGCTGGAGTGGGAGCCGCAGGTGGGGCTGGAGGAAGGGCTGCGGCAGACGGTGGCGTACTTCCGAAAGAAGCTAGGGCTAGTATAAATGGGGCATGAGGTCTCAACTGTAGTGGTCTATGCCCGCCGCGAGGGTAAGGTGTTGCTGATGCATCGTAACAAGGAGCCCAACCTGGGACTGTGGATCGCACCAGGAGGCAAGATAGAATCAGGTGAGTCTCCCCATGAGACGGCTCGGCGTGAGATGGCGGAGGAGACTGGCCTGGAGGTGGGAGACCTCTACCTGCGCGGCATTTGCACCCTGGTCTCCCCGCTTCAGGAGTGGTCGTGGTATCTCTTTGTTTTTGTGACCACATGCTTCCAAGGGACGTTGGAGGCCGACGAGCGAGAGGGGAATTTGGCCTGGGTTCCCCTGGAAGAGTATTTCACCGATCTTCCCATCCCTCAGGCCGACGCGATCTTCGCCCTCAGGGTCCTGGCGATGACCGAGGGCTGCTTCCAGGCCAAGTTCGTCTGCGACGTTGATCTGAATCTGGTGGAATGGATAGAGTACTGAACCGTGCGTGGGCCTGGAACGGCCCGCTGATCACACTCCTGGCGCTGGCGCTGGCCCTCGCTGCTGGACTGCTGCTTATCCGGCTCACGCCCTTGGGCGGACTGCTCTTTGTCGTGCTGGCTGTCGGCGGCGTGGCCACGCTGATCGAGCCGCTGGCCGGGCTGGCCGCCGCGCTCTTCCTTGGCCCCCTGTGGGCCTACCTGCGTGCCGAGGTTCCGCAGGTACCGGCCCAGATCGCCCAGGTCTTTGTCGTACTGACGCTGGCCGTCTGGCTGGCGCGGGGGTTGGCCCGCCGGGATTTGCGTTTCCCCCACCCGCTGGGCGAGCACGAGGGTAGTCACGAGGGCGAGCACGAGGGCAATCACAGGGGCAACCACAAGGGATTGCCCCTACTGTTGCCGCTGCTCGTCTTCCTTGGCGCGGCGCTGCTGTCTCTGTGGGACGCGGTCGAACTGCCTGTCTATGGCGTGCCGGAGTTCATCAAGTGGGTGCAAATCTTGCTCATTTTTCTATTCGTCAGCGACCATCTCACGTCCCAGCGGTTGCCCTGGCTGCTGTCCGTCTTGCTCGTGGCCGGGCTCTTCCAGGCGGGCATCGGCATCTGGCAATTCGGGCTGCGCGGTGAGGGGCCGGAGCACTTCGCCATCCTCGTCCTCGGTGAACGCTTCTACCGCGCCTACGGCACCTTTGAGCAGCCGAACCCGTATGCGGGGTACATCGGGATAACTTTGTCGCTGGCTATCGGTATATTGGGAAATTGGTACACTGGTAAATTGGGAAATTGGTATACTGGTAAATTGGGAAATTGGTACACCGGTAAATTGGGAAAACGTCGCCCAACTCACCAATCTACCAATCTACCAATCTACCAATCTACCGGCCTGCTCATTGCAAGTGCTGCCCTCATAATGCTCACCGCCCTGGCGATGTCCTGGAGCCGGGGGGCCTGGTTGGGCTTCGGGGCGGCGGCATTGGTGATGGCGGTCGCGCTGCCGCGTAGGGCGCGCTGGGGAGTGCTGCTGGTCGCCGTGCTTCTCGTCGGGGGTTTGGGCCTGTACGCGGCCGGCCTGCTGCCTGCCCCTGTCGTGGCCCGCCTGACCGATTTTGCCCAGGACGTGCGGTTTGAGGACGTGCGCGGGGTGGGCATCAACAATGCCAACTTCGCCGTCATCGAGCGGCTGGCCCACTGGCAGGCGGCGCTGGAGATGATACGCTACAACCTGTGGACCGGCGTCGGCTTTGGCTGCTACGAACCGGCCTACCACGAGTTCGCGCTCATCAACTGGTCCATCGCGCTGGGGCACGCCCACAACTACTACCTGAACGTCGCCGCCGAGACCGGTCTCACCGGCCTGGTCGCCTACATGCTCCTTTGGGGCGCGGTCTTCTGGCAGACCTGGCAGGCCACGCGCCGCGCTGAGGGCCTCTGGCGTGGGATCGCCATCGGGCTCCTCGGCACATGGACCCACCTCAGCGTGCACCATTTCCTTGACAACCTCTACGTCAACAACGTCCACTTGTACATCGGCGTCCTGCTGGGTCTCCTGGCCTTCGTTGTCCGGAGAACACGGGTGGCAGGACAGCAAAGGAGGATATGATCGCTAGACTTACTCGCATCAATCAGAAAGAGATCGTCCGGTTTCTCAAGTTCGCCGCCGTCGGCACGTTGGGCGCTGTGATTGACTTTGGCCTGCTCAACCTGCTGGTGCAACTGGCCGGCTTCCCCAAGTTGCTTGCCAATACCTGCTCCTTCACCGCTGCGGTCATCAGCAACTTTATCTGGAACCGGCTGTGGGTCTACCCGGAAACGTGGGGGGAGCCGTTGCGTAAACAGTTCGTGCAGTTCTCAGTCGTCAACGTGGCCGGACTGGCCATCAACACGGCGGTCTTCTATAGTTCTGACCGCTGGCTCTTGTGTCAGGCGGGCCTGCTGGCTGGTCCCGTCGGCGCGCTGGCTCTCGCGACCGGGATGGCCCACTTCGACCTGGCTTACAACGGCGCGAAAGTGATCGCCACCGGCGTGGTACTGTTCTGGAACTTTTTTATCAACCGGCTATGGACCTTCCGCCATGTCAGTTGAACTTCTTGAATACTCACCCTGTCATTGCGAGGAACGAAGTGACGAAGCAATCTCCAACTTGCTGGCGGGAGATTGCCACCGCGAGTACTCGTGGCGGGGCTCCACTGCGAGAGTACTCTCGTGGCAGGCGTGGCGGTGCTTCGCTACGCTCGCAATGACATCATTTGTCTTGAAATCCGAGTTCTAATGATCATCGGCATTGACTACACCGCCGCGGTCCGCCAGCGTGCTGGCATCGGCCGCTACACACGCGAACTGGTGGCAGCGCTCCTGGCATTGGAGAACCCGCACCAGTATGTTCTCTTCGCTGCCACCGGAGGAACCAGGCGTCAGGCGTCAAGCGTCAAACGTCAAACGTCAAGCGTCTACCGTCAGGCGTCAACCGTCAAGTTCCGCACGATTCCGATAAGCGACGAGTGGATGGCTCGCCTCTGGCACCGCT
>JAUWOI010000200.1 GCA_030612185.1 Anaerolineae bacterium | reverse complement strand
CCATAGGTCAGTCTGTTGTTAACGTTCTGTCACCTGTCAGTGATTCACCGACTGTTACCCCAACTTATTGAGAAGATACCATTTGACATACCTCCCGAATCTACGAATTTACGAATCTACGAATCTACGAGTTTACGAATCCCTATCTTTCTTGCCTCACCGCGTCCCAGCGCGATGTGCGTATCGCGCACGACGACGATGAGGGGGCCACGGCGAAAGTTTTGTAGCATCGTGATCTCTGTGCCAGGGGTAAAGCCCAGCGCGGCCACCCGGCTGACAAAGCCCCGGCCGCCGTTCAGGTCTTGCACCACCCCCACTTCTCCGCTTCCGAGCGAATTCAAAGGTGCCATTTTCTCCCTTCCTTTCCGGCTCAATGGTTTGAGCCTGTGTGTGATTAACGTCATTCAGTCGTGTGTGGTCCGATCAGTTATTCACCTGCCTCACCTCCTTGTTCAGACTGAGAGATTTCTCGGAGAGTTGAGCAAAGACCCTGTCCACATTCGGCAAGGTCTCCGACCGCCGCCAGGAAGGACTTGGTCAGAGGTCTTCGCCCAACGACAAGGGATCTATTCTCGGAGCAGGCTACTTGACGCCCAGGGCGCACAGCCAGCCGTAGCCCTGGTCTGGCGCAGACTCGAACCAGGCCCGGCTGAACCCGGCCGCAGTGAGCATCTCCACTGCCTCCGCGCCGAAGTAGAGCGGAAACTCCATCCGGGCCGCCAACTCAGTCTGCTTCTGCTGGTCGGTGGACTCTTTGCTCCCTTCCATCGCTAGGGCAAGCAGCCCGCCCGGCTTCATCACGCGGCGTACCTCTTGCAGATTCGCTACCGGGTCGGGCCAGAAATAGAACGTTTCAATGGCGACCACCTTGTCAAAGGATTCGTCGCCGTAAGGTAAGGCCGCCACGCTGCCATGTTTGGTCTTCACGCGCCCGGCCCGCGCGGCGGCCGCGTTGCGCTTGAGCGCCTGCTGCACCATGTCCTCCGAGTGGTCGAGTCCAGCCACAAACCCTTCGACGGCGATCCCGGCGATCAATTTGATCGCCATGCCGTCGCCACACCCGACGTCTAACACGTGGTCGGACGGTTGAATGTTCACAAACCCCATGGCCCAGTTGGTCAGGGGCCTGTGTCCCCGGGCTGCCAGGTGACCGTAAAGCACCTTGCCCAGCCACCCGCTGGGTTTGCGGGCTTGCCTCCCGATTATTTCGTATATTCTATCTGCTAATCCCATCTTTTCCTCCCCTGTCGGCATCCCAGGGCATCTGTTTGAACCACGCTACCGCGTGCTCGTCGCGAAATATGAGCCGCATCTGCGCAACTGGCACTTACGCCGGAGCCACCGAAACAAGTCTCGGCTTCCAGTCCGAGCGGTTGAGATGTTCCAAGTCCTGTCGAGTAGTCACCGCCGACGCATCTCACACGCTAAAACAATCTTGGAAAGAACATGCCAACTTTGCGTTGATATGCGATATACTCCTCTCCAAACTGCCCGATTAGCATTTCCTCTTCGGTTCTTGCCGTCGGATAAATGCCAATCACGATGCACAGGGCGGGAATCAACGGCCAACAAGTCAGCAGAGTCAGGCTTAGCCCGACCAGGATCAAGACGTAAGATACATAGTACGGATGCCTCACGATTCCCAACGGCCCGGTTTGAATCAACTTGTGCCCCTCGTATACGCCTGCGATTGAAGGGCGCAAGTACTTGCCGGCAAAAAAGAGCGCCCAATTCAACAGCGCTGCCCCGGTGTAAAAAACCAGGAATCCAACGATCTGTATGGCAAACACAAAGGATGGCGCAAAGGTCGGAGACCAGAAAACCGTGTGATACTTGTTCAGAAACAGAAAGACCGTACCTCCAACCCAGAACGGCCAGATGCAGAAATAGCCTAATCCCACCAAAGATAAAAAGAACTTGTTGTATGGTGTCTTCTGCTTTGCCGTTCCACTCTTGCTACTGCCCTTGAACTCGGCCCAGTAGCGCACACTGACAACTGCTATCGCTGCCAGGGGGATAGCCAACAGAATCGCAGCGATCGTTTGAGGAATCAATTTCGTCTCCTGGGTAATTACTTGGCTGCTCCCGCCGGACCTGGCGGCCCGGCTGCCGGTGGCCTCGTAGGTCGGCGCCGAGATGGCCAACCCCTCCGGGATGGTGTGCACGGCCACGGCAAAGGCAATGGCCATATCGCATTTCAAAACCTAGATTTTTTGAGATACCAGGCTGTGGTACTTTCCGACGCCACACCCTACTTCCAACACCCTTCTCACATTACTTGGATCAATTTCACCGAATAATCGTTCTGCGATCTTTATGTTCTTCTCGGCCTGCCTCTTGCTATTCACAAACTTTTTTTCTAACTTACTCATCCTCATTTTGGCAGACTCCTTTCTTCATCTTATGACATTCGGGCGGGGCCAAGTCACGACCCCGCCCGAAAAGTGTTTTCCCGGTACTCTCAGAACCCCATTAGCCGCCCAACCTGGAAGATGAGCGTCGAAACCACCCAGCCCAGGGCCGTCAGGTAGACCGCATTAAACAGCGTCCACTTGTCGCCGTACTCCTGGCGCTGGGCGGCGATAGCCACCATGCAGGGGACGTAGAGCAGGACGAAGACGTTGAAGGCCACTGCCTGCAGGGGCGTGAAACTCTCCTGCAGGGCCTGGACCAGCGCCGTATCTTCCTCCTCTTCTTCCCCCTCACCCATCAGGTCCACGCCGGGGATGAGGCTGATGGTCGCCTTGACCGTGTCCACGGTGGCCTCAACGAAGCCAACCGCGATCTCGCCCAGGTCCTGGAAGAAGGTCGTTGGTTCCTCTGCTTCCTCCTCCTCGGCCTCGCCGACGTAGATCTGGCTCATGGTGCCGACCACCACCTCCTTGGCCACGAAGCCCGTCACCAGCGCTCCCGCTGCCTGCCAGTCGCCGAAGCCGGCCGGCGCCAGGATGGGAGCGATGGCCGCGCTACCCTTCCCGAACAGGCTGTCCCTCGGGTTCTCCACCCCCCAGGGGATGTTCATCAGGAACCAGAGGATGACGGAGACGGCCATGATGATGGTCGCTGCCTTGCGCACAAAGACCGAAGTGCGTTCCCACATGTGGATCAGGATGCCCTTCAGCGTGGGCAACCGGTAGGGCGGGAGTTCCATCACGAAGGGCGACGGCGGCTTGTCCTTAAAGAGCGTGCGCTTGAGGACCATGCCGCTCACGATAGCCAGGACGATGCCCAGCAGGTACAGGCCAAAGATGAACTGCCCGGCGTTGTCGGGGAAGAAGGCGGCGGCAAAGATGGCGTAGACCGGCAGCCGCGCCCCGCAACTCATCATCGGCGCCAGGAAGCCGGTCAGTTTCCGGTCCTCCTCGCTCTCCAGCGTCCGCGTGGCGTAGACAGCCGGCACGGTGCAGCCGAAGCCGATCAACATAGGCAGGAAGGACTTGCCGTGGAGCCCCAGCGCGTGCATCAAGCGGTCCATCACAAAGGCGGCGCGGGCCATGTAACCCGAGTCCTCCAGCAGCGCCAGAAAGAAGTACAGGAATAACATCACCGGCACAAAGACCATCACCCCGCCCACGCCGGCGATGACACCGTCCACCGTCAGCGACTCGAACCACGTGCCGCCTAGCCCGACGAGATTGAGGATGGCCACTACCCAGCGGGTGATGGGGCCGCCGATGAGACCGTCCACCCAGTCCAGGTACGCGCCGGAGACCTCGGCCGTCATCTTGAAAACGAACCACATAGCGACCAGGAAGATGGGGATGCCCAGCACCCGGTTAGTGACAATTTTGTCAATCTTGTCCGAAAGTGTCAGCCGCTCCTCGACCGGGCGGCGCACTGCCTCTTTGACCAGGCCGCTGATGAAGCCATACCTCCGGTCGGCAATGATCGTCTCAGCGTCGTCGCCGTAGACGTTTCGCAGGTGGGCCATGCTTTTGCGGGCCTGGGCCAGGATTGTGCCTCCTCCTACCACTGAGGCCTCCATTTGAGAGACGATCTCGCTATCCTCCTCCAACAGTTTCAAGGCCAGCCAGCGAGAAGGGTAGCGAGCGGTGAGCGCCGGTACCTTCTCGATGGCCTCCTGCAGACGGGCGATTTCCTCTTCGACTTCACGTCCGTAGTCCACGAGGGAAACACCCCTGCTATAAGCCAACTCATGCGTTGCCATAATCCACCCTCCTTTGTTCATTATTCATTGTTTCATTGTTCATTGCGCACCTGCCGCCCGGATAGCCGCGCCCAGCAACTCGTCAATCCCTTTGCCCTTGCTGGCGGTTGTACGCACCACCGGCGTGCCGTTCAGCCCCCGCGATAGCATCTCCATGTCAATGCGCAACCCCCGCGAATCGGCGATGTCGCTCATATTGAGTGCGAGAACCAGCGGAGCACCCAACTCTAGAATCTGGATCGCCAGGTAGAGATTGCGCTCCAGGTTGGCGGCGTCCACCACGCCAATCACCACGTCGGGCTTCTCTTCGATGATGTAGTCACGGGCGATGACTTCCTCCAGCGAGTAGGCCGTCAGGCTGTAGGTGCCGGGCAGGTCCACGACCTGGATTTCGTAGTCATCGCGCTTGCAGGTGCCCTCCTTCTTCTCAACCGTCTTCCCCGGCCAGTTCCCCACGTGCTGGCGGGCGCCGGTGAGGGCGTTGAACACGGTGCTCTTACCGGAATTGGGATTTCCGGCCAGGGCGATAGTGAATTTCTTTGCCATTTGTTCCTCCTCTCACTCATTTACTCGTCTACTCATCTACTTGTTTACTTGTCTACTTCCTCAGCAACTCAACCTCGATCTTGTGCGCCATACCGCGGCCCAGCGCCAGCCGGGCGTCGTCCTTGAAGGCCACGATGAGCGGCCCCCAGGCGTCCGCCTGTACCACGCGCAGGGTCGTGCCCGGTGTCAGGCCCAGGTCCGCCAGCCGCTGGCGGACGGTGCGTCCGCCGTTGATGGCGACCAGTTTGACATCCTCGTTAGGGGAAACCATAGTCAGTGGCATCATATACTCCTCCTACCGGGCCTCGACCTGTACGTTCTGCGCCTCGCTCTTGCGTAACGAGAGATTGTATCCCTTGATCCGGAACTCGACCGGATCGCCCAGAGGGGCCACGCGCACGACCTCGATGTCGGCCCCTCTCACCACGCCCATGTCGAGGATACGGCGGCGCACCGGCCCCTCGCCTCCTACCTTGACGATGGTTGCCCGTTCACCGGGTTCGAGTTGATTCAGTGTCTTGACGCTCATAAGATTGTCTCCTCTCTGCTAGTCTTGTTGGACGTAACCGTGCCCCTGGCGGGGCGTCTGTAGTTAATTGTGTATCCTTTGATTCTCTGCTCCACCACCTCCTTTTCAATATTGCGACGCATTAGCAATAACGAGGCCGCAAATTAAAGCCCCTGCGAAAACGAGCCTCTACTCGCAGATGGCTTTACCCGCTTACCTTCTGCCGGCACTCAGCACAGTAGCCTAGCAAATCCAGGTGAGCACCTGTGATCTCGAAATCGTGTTTCTCGCCCAAATCACGCCTCAACTCCTCGCTGAAAGGGCACTTGAACTCGATGACCTTGCCGCAGCCCTGGCAGATGATGTGATGATGCCCTTCCCCCTTGATCTCGTAGCGACGGTGCTCCCCGCCCAGGCGGAGTTCCTCGATCACTCCCATCTCTTTGAGCACGTCAATGGTGCGATAAACAGTAGAGAGGCTCAGGCAGGAGGCTTTTTGCTTGGCCAGGCGATGAACTTCGTCGGCGCTGAGATGGTCACCGCTCTCGCGGATTGTCTCCAAGATGAGCATCCGCTGCGGGGTGACGCGCCTCCCGGCCTGGCGTAAAACTTCTCTGATAGGAGTTGCAAAAGACACGCACATTTCCCAACTATTTACCTTCCCTTGCCGACACCTCGACGAAAACGTTACGCGCCTCGCTCTTGCGCAGGCTGAGGCTGTACCCCTTGACCTCAAACTCGACGGGGTCGCCCAGGGGCGCTACACGCACCACTTTGACCTCGGCGCCGGTCACCAGCCCCATGTCCAGCATACGGCGGCGAATCGGCCCCTGTCCACCTACGCGCACGATAATGCCGCGCTGCCCGACTTTCAACTCGTGCAAGGCTGCCCGCGTGGGCTGGTGTTGTGTGCCAGCACCCTTCTGTTCCTCCTCGTCAGAATCAGGGTGTATTGGTGCAACTGCCACTGCTTTGGATGGTGTTCTTTCCATCTCCACCTGCACTGCCTCTGCCAGAGCACGCGCCAGCGAAACGTGTGCTTCCCCCACCTGCACCAGCAGGTTGTCCCCCGCCGTCGCCACCACCGCCAGTGTCACCCCCGGGCGTACTCTCTGTTCATTCAGGAAGGCTCGCACGGGCTCACTCACATCGCAGCGGATCACGTGGCCGCGCTCCCCGGCCGAGAGTGCCGCCAGCGAGAGCAAGGAGTGTGCCGGAAGCACTCCGTTGGCTCTGGGGATGGGCTCTCCTTTCGGATTGATCGAGGGATACCCCAGGAAAGCGTCGAGCCGGTCGCCCAACAGTTTGGGTGTGGAATGTTCCAACTGGCAAGCGACTTCGTGGGCCTGGTCGTAATCAAAGCCTAGTTTCTCCACCAGGAAGACCTCCCACAGCCGGTGGCGGCGCAGGACGTAGTAGGCCCGCTGCTCTCCCTCTGGCGTGAGCAAGGCTCCCTTATATGGTCGGTAGACCACCAATTCTTGATCTTGCAACTTGCGGCACATCTCGTTGACTGAGACAGGGGAGATTGAGAGTGCCTGAGCCAGTTGTGAGAGGGGCACGGGTTGACCATTCACCCGCAGCCGGGCGATGGTGACCAGATACATCTGTACACTTTCGCTAAGCGGACTAAGAGTCGCCTCGGTCATTATTTATGCACACCAGAGAATAATTGTGCTAGATTATTAGGTCAGCCTTATTATAGACCAATACCCTCTGATTGTCAAGGGGTTTCTTTTTGAGCAAGCGTTCAAGGAGGTGAGAAAATGCCAGCAAAAGACCTCCGAGGTTTACCAAATAGCGCTCTCCTGGAATCTTGTAACGGCATATTGCTCACTTTCTAGGCCAAATATGCGGTCAAAACCTCGGAGGTCTGAACGCTTACTTTTTTGGAAATGAGAAGTGTTTGCAATAACAACGATCAAAAAAAGAGAGAGGGGTTCCCTTCGCATTCTGCACCACCTCTCGCTTTTTGCTCTCTCTATTTTGCTACCGTTTCTCCGTCAGCGTCCACACCCGTCCACCCTCTCCGGGCGTACACAGCCCCGCCAGCGAGCACCCGCCACACCCTCCGCCACATTCCCCCCCTACGCGTTTCAGATACCCCATCCGGTCCAGGTCCTCCAGCATTGCCTCGACCAACGCGGGCGTCGTCTCCAACTCGCGGGCCAGGTCGGCCACCCGGTGGGTGCCTCCCTCCCGCAGTAATTCCAACAATTGGGATAACATCGCCGTCTACTCCTCGCCCCCCTGCTCCTCTGCTCCCTTGCTCCCCTGCCTCCCTGCCTCCTCCCGCCGCGCCATCCAGCGGGCCAG
>JAUWOI010000470.1 GCA_030612185.1 Anaerolineae bacterium | reverse complement strand
TCCAACTCCTTACCCTCGTGGATGGCTTGGGCCACACGCTTATCATCACGCTGAGCAGCCTGCCAACTCAGGTTGTCAATCAGATTACGCCGAACTTCTTCCTGCGTCTGCTTTTTGCCAGCCATACGCACCCCCAATACTAAAAACGGTCTCCAGGCGGAATTGTACCGCTTTTGGAGCCCGCGCGCCAGTCGCGGAGGGGCGCGCTTATATCATAATTTCAGAATCTATCTATCTTAGTAAATAGGGAGTAGGGAGTAGGGAGTAGGGAGTAGGGAGTAGGGAGGAGTGTCGAATCTTCCCCATACTTCCTACTCAACACTCCCACACTCCCACACTCCCACACTCCCATACTTCATACTCCCATACTTCATACTCCCTACTCCCTACTCCTCTGCCTCTGTGGTCGAGGCCGTCTCATCTGCGAGACGCATAGTCACCATCACCAGCAGAGGTAGGGGCAGCGCGCGCCGCAACTCGACCTGGTGCGCCCCGTTGCCCTCGACGGAGAGGTATTCGTCGCCGACCTCATCCACGAGAACGCAGTTGCCCGGCTGGCCCTTGACGCGGGCCAGGCGGTAGCCTCGCCCGTCGTAGACGATTTCCGTCCAGGTGTTCAGCAGCCGGCCCTGGTACTGCATCGCCGCCAGGGGTTGCCCGTTGCGCGTCAGTACCATCCTGCCGCTCAAGCCACGGATGTGGCGCAGGGCCCACGAAACGTCTTCGGCCTCCCATTCGTATCCCGACCGGCTGCGGTTCACTCGGGCCAACGGCGCGCGGTGCTGCCTCTGTTTTGAGATGTGCAGGACGTGCAGGATGTAGTCTCTCTTGAGACCCAGGAAGCCGGTTTCTTTCCCGATGATCAGCGGTTCCTCGCCAGGCTCCACCAGTGGACGGCGCAGGTGCACCCGGTCGGCGGGGAGCCATGGCCAGGTTTGGCCCACCGGGATGACCAACCTCTGGCCCAGCCAGGCCCAGTTTTCAATGGTTGGGCTGGGACGACCTTTGTCCAGACCGGCAATCTCCGCCTGTGTGCCAAAGGACGGTCCCAGTGGATAGGGCAGTTCAACTTCGGCCAGCACTGTGGTCCCCATGCCGATCTGGCTTTCGATGGCCAGCCGCCCGCCGGCGGCTATCAAACGCTCCTGCATGCTCGTCAGTCCCAGCCCCAGCCCCCGGCGGGCCTGCCCGGTGTCGAACCCGACGCCATTGTCGCGGATAGTCAGCGTTGCTTGCACGGGCATACAACGCAGGTTCACATCCACGCGGGTGGCCCGGGCATGCCGGGCCACGTTGTACAATGCCTCCTGGGCCACGCGGTAGAGCGGTTCGGCCACGGACAGGGGCAGGAGTGCGTCGTTGCCCTGCACCTCCAGGTGGATCAGGATGTGCTCTCGCGCGCCGAAGAGCAGGGTGTAATCGTTGAGCGCCGCCGCCAGTCCCTGCTCTTGAAGTGAGCCAGGGCGTAGGTCTTTGATGAGACGGGTCATTTCACGCTGGGCGGCCTGGGCCGTTGTCTCAACCTCGCGCACCATCTCGGCCATGTCGTCCGGCACGCCCGGCAGCGCGTCGAGGCGGGTGCGGATTCCGCTGGCCGCCATCGCCAGGCTAAATAGGTGCTGCTTGACGCTGTCGTGCAGTTCGCGCGCCAACCGATTGCGCTCTTCGACCACGGCCAGGGCGCGCACCTGGTCGGTGAGGCGCGTATTGTGCTCCCGCAGTTCGTCCAGGTCTTGCTCGTCCTGTTCGAGGTGCTCGGCCAAAAGGTCCAGTTGCCCGGCCAGCAGGCCCAGGTTGTCGGTCGTCGGGTCTGCGATGCGCAGAGAGAGGTTGCCGCGCAGCCAGGCGCGGCTGATTTCGAGAGCGCGTCCCAGGCGGCGGGCGAAACTCCGGCTGGCCCACGTGCCCAACAGCAGCCCCGCCAGCGCGGCGACGATGGCCACCATCGTGAGGTGGAGGCCCCAGCCGGACCGGGTGAACATCGGCTGATGTGTGATCAAGGCTGCGGCCCCCAGGGCCATCCCCTCGGCGAGAAGGACCGCTGCCAGGGTCACCACCGCGTGGGCGAGCATCATCTTGTGCCGCAAGTTCATCCTTGGGGGACGGGGATCGTTCTGCATTGGGTGCTAACCTGTCTCCAGCGCTTGCCGAATGGCCCGGACTTCGGCCAGAATCGCGCTCAAAGCATCGGTCGAGACCACGGCCGGTTCGCCCTCCACTTCGGCGGCCGTCGGGGCCATGCCCCCCCGGAAGCGGCGCAGTTCTGTTACCACGATCTCGTAAACCTCTTGAACGTCGGTCAGGCCCACCAGGCTCTCCTCAGCACCGGTCGCGCCGCTCATGCCGGCCGTCTGGATGTTCAGCGTGCCGATGCCGAGCCAGCGATCCAGGATGTCCCGCTTGACTGTCAGGTTGGTCACTGTGCGGTAAGGTACGTGCTTGACCGATTTGGTCCAGATGCCCGCCCGCACGATCACCTCGTCGTCCTGAACCTCGTAGGCCAGGCTGCGGTAGTAGGGGCCGGTCAGGATCAGGGCCGGCACCCACCAGATTACATCGGCGATGGCGACTACGATGACGACGGTCCTGGCGCCGCTTGCGCCTATTTCTCGGTCGGTGCTTATAAGCCAACCGATCAGAAGACCGCCGGCCAGGATCAACAGTGCCACGAGCGTGATGATCAGGCGTAACTTGGTCAAATACTGGGGACTGGGTTTGAAACTTCGTGTCTGCATCTCCCTATATCCTCCTCGTTGTTTTGGACTATCGGTTACATTGTATCACAGTTTGCCTTGTTTGTCATCGGGCCTGCGACCGAAATTGATCCTGTACCTGGGTACAATGTTGAGATGGTCTTTAAGAACGCGGATTTCAGGACATTAACGGATCAACGCGATAGTAGCCAGCACGTCAGAAACAAGATTCCTGGTGCTGCTATGAGCGCAAACCACGGGCCGCGCGGAAACCGGCCATCCATGACACCCAACGCTGCATAGAAGGCCAGCGGGTTGGCGAAGCCCGAAGCAGCAACCCGCCGTTGTGCGAAGTGGCAAATCACAATTCCTTCTCAAAGATCAACGTGTAGTAGAAGAAGTTACCCACCTTCTTCTTCAACCGGAATCCTGCCGAGGCTGCCTTTTGGATGAGTGTCCTGGCACGCGGGTAATCAGGGTCTGGCAAGAGTTCGCTGAAGGCCAGAGTGCCAGATGGCGATAGCACCCGATAAAACTCTTTCATAGCCTTCTCGGGAGCAGGGATTTCACCGATAACTGCAATCATGTAGATCGCATCGAAAGACCCTTCTTCAAAGGGAAGATCATATACATCGGCCACCCGAGCCTCAATGTTCTCTATGCCTTCCGCCTGGGCTCTGCGCGTAACTCGCTCTATCATCTTGGGTTCGATGTCAATCGTCACAACTTTGCCTTTGTTCCCCACACGCCGGGCCGTAGCCACAGTATAGGTCCCGTTTCCAGGGCCGACTTCGAGAACAGTCATCCCCGGCTCAATCCCGTGTCTGATGGGGGTTTCGTCCGGGGGTTGAATCTTGCGTCGAAGCGGGTTGTCGATGACATTGGCAAGGAACTGCGGCATCGGAAATTTGTGGAAGAAGCGCACAATTCTCACGATCGTATGGAGGATAATCACAAGAATAGGTAGCCCGACAATAGCGTAGACCAGGATTCGCAGCATAGTGCTGTCCATTCGCTGAAATTAAAACGACTTTCGCGAATTCTTGCCTAAAAGGGCGTTTTTTGGCATTATTTTGACAGAAATTGCAATAGAAAATGTTGAAAACGCCTACTTGTTGAAATTTACCTTGTTCAAGCTAACTGAT
>JAUWOI010000476.1 GCA_030612185.1 Anaerolineae bacterium | reverse complement strand
CCGCGCCAGGTCGCGGGCGTAGGTGAGGGCGACCCACTGCAGGAGCGTCGTCTTGCCGGAGCCCGGCGCGCCGATGACGATGATACGTTCAGTTTCGGCCAAAGCCTCGGCTGCAGAAAGGATGCGTTCAACCGCAACTGGTTGAGGGCGCTCTCCTTCGGCTTCCTCCTCTCCCTCAAGCATAATCTCACCAATAACACGCGGTAACCCAGGCTCAAAAACGATCTTTCCTTCCTCCGTGCGCCATCTGCCCCAGTCTATCTCAGCCGTCAGTTGAACCCTCTGCGTGGCGGTCAGTCGCACGTATACCTTTTCCAGTTCTACAGAGAGGGGAGCATCGGCCTTGAGGCTGTAGAGGGTGAGGCGGCTGTAGCGGTCTATCACGAACTGGTTATACGCCTGGACCTGGGCCTCCTCGTCCCCGGTCTGGGCCTTGAGGGCCAGGCCCTCGCGACGCAATGCCATCACCTGTCGCTCGGGGAGGCCCAGTTGCCGTTGCACCTCGGCCAATTGCAGTTTCAGGTCGGCGGTGGAGGGCGCGGAGGGTGGGGCAGAGGCCAGTTGCTGCCTGTAGGCATCCCTAAAACGATAAAGGCGGGCCAGTTCCTGGACGGGCAAGCGGGCTGGGGCGCTGGGCTGAAATTCCACGCCAGGAGGCGGCTGGAATTCCAGGACGGCGCTCCTCCAGGCCCAGAAGTCCCCGGCCTGGTGGATGAGGTTCGGGAGGGTCTCAGACCGCACCCAGAGCAGGATGGCACGGCGGTTGCGTTGCAACGCCTCTCGCTCCAGGTTGAGCAGGTGGAGCGCATGTGTTTGCTTTTCGGGAGGTAGCGCATCCAGGCCTTCGACGAAGAGGATGGACTGGCCCTGAGGCGGCGGCAAGGTCTCCAGGTAGGCGGCCAGGCTGGGGTAGATGGGGTCAAAAACGTATTCGTCAAACGTGGCTTGGCTGTAGAGTCGCTCGACCACTATCGCCTTGACCTCTCGCCGGAGACGGTCGTCGTCGGTCACAGCGACGAGCAGACAACCTTCTGCCGCCATCCGTAGGTGGACGGCGGTTTCCTGGAGCGCATCGCGCAGCGCAGGGAAACGCTGTAAGATGTCGTTCACCCTACTCGCTTCTCACTCCTTCCAATAGGGGCCGGACGTTGGGGTGAATATCATACCAGAAGGTGTCGTTGATGAAACTCAGGATGTACAGGTTGCGTAGCAGGTCGTCGCAGTCTTTGCTTCGGGAGGGAATGCCGGTGGTGCGGAAGTCCTCCAGTTCGCGGTAGTGCTCCTGGCGCAGGCCAGCGGCGTACTGGCGACGGAGTTTGTAGACGGCAGCGCGGGCGGCTCGTAAGTTGACCTGGGTCTCCCCGCTGATCTCGGCCTGCACGATGGCCTCCCGCATCAGGCTGATCATCTCCCGCATCACGCCCCCGCTCATCTTCACCATCAGGCTCAGAGCGTTTCGACTGACGATTTTCTCTGGCTCGTGGCCCAGCGTCTTCAGACGGCGGCGAACGACCTCGCGCATTGTTCTCGTTCCAGCCTTATGCGGTGTGTCGGGGTTGTCCCTCTCGTGCAGTTTCACGTTGGGGAATTCGGTCGGCACAAACTCGTGCATAATCTGCCTGAAGTCGGTGGAGTAGTAGATTGCAATCGGGGTGACGTAGATGGCCCAGCAGTTTGGCAAGGAGAGTACCTGGCTGTTTACGAAGATATCGCGCGCAGGGTTCAAATCCAGGCGATCCAGACCGTCCACTATCATCAGCACTGGTTTGCGAGCCTTCTGCTCCACGTCGGCGATGATCAGATTGACGGCGCGGGCGATGTCCCGGGTGTGGGGTTCCACCTCCAAACGGGCTACCTCCTCACGTTTCATTCCCAGGGAGAATGCCTCTTGGCTCAACTCGCGGGCCAGTGCGGTCAGGGCGCCCACCCCCGCGCCGACGGCAGGCCCGGCCGCGGCCCCGGCGATGACCGGGAGCCCGAAACAGGCGATGTTGGTCAGCAGACGGCCTACGTCCAGGACGAAGTCGGTCCGGCGGGTCTGCTCCCGCACCAGTGTCTGGAGGCCATCGGTCAGCAGGTCAAAGTACTTGCGGTTGGGGTTGATCTTCTCCTGTTCAGCGACCTGGTAGACGGCTGTCCCAAGTAGGAAGAGCAGTTCTACCTGATTGGCGCTAAATATGTCCAGGTTGAGGTTGGCATCAAACCAGACGACGAAAAAATCCGAGCCGATGGTGCTGACAAGTTTGAGGAGTTCGGAACTCTTCCCGCTGCCCCGGTGTCCTACTAATGCTGTCTTTTGCATGTCGCGGCCAGGCCGGAACTGCACTTTCAGTTTCTTCAACGGGCTGTGTTCCCGTTCAACGAAGAAGGTGTCCAGTTTTTCACCCCACAGTCGTTCACGCGGGTTGAAAGCGTTATAGATGGGTTGCCAGAAGTCTTCTGCGGGCATTTTTTACTCCTTTCGTCTTTTGTCCAAGGTCTGTCTAAAGTCCTAAGTCCTAAGTCCGATGTCCGATGTCCGATGTCCGACGTCGGACTTGGGATATTCCCCGCGGCGGGGTTGGTGTGCGGTCTCCATCCAGATTATACTCCATTTGGGAGCATTCGCCAATTCACGCAGGGGGCGCACCGTTCGACCCTGGGCCGCTTCGCCGCCGCCGGTGTGCCTCGCCGGATGGCTTGAGAGTGGTTGCACAGGTGTATGACCTGTGGTAGAATGTAGTATCAATAAAGACTACTATTGATACTACAGGAGGAGTCTATGTCCCTGATCGGAGTGCGTGAGTTGCGAGAGCAGACCAGCGAAGTGATCAGGCGCGTGCGTGAGGAGCGCGCCGAGTACGTGGTCACGTATCAGGGCCACCCGGTGGCTGTCATCTTACCCCTGGATACCGAGCGGGCAGAAGCGGAAATGGTAAGAGCCTGCAAGAGCACCACGCTTGGGAACTGGGAGCGTTACGAACGGCTGGCCGAGGAAATCCGCCGCGCCTGGCCGTCGGGCCTTTCGACCCAGGACTTGATAGACACCGTCCGGCGTTGAAGGGAGCGAGATGTACACCATTGACGCCAGCGTCCACGTCAGCGCGCTGAACCCCACCGAGGCTGGTTCAGCCGACAGCCGGGCGTTCCTGGCCCAGGTTCAGCGGCAGCGCGTGCTTTTGTTCTGTCCCACGCTGTTACTGGTCGAAGTGGCTGCCGTTATTGCGCGTGTCCTCGGCGACGCCGGACGCGCGGTGGCATTGGCGATGGAGTTGCGTGGCTGGCCTAACCAGACACTCGTGTCGTTGGACGAACCGTTGGCCGACCGTGCTGCCGATCTGGCGGCGACTGCCCGGCTGCGCGGCGCCGACGCGGTTTATGCCGCCGTGGCGCAGCAATACGGCACTGTGCTTGTGACGCTTGACCGGCAACAACTGGAACGGCTGCCGCCCGTGGTGAAAACCGCCCGACCCGCCGATGTGCTGCGTGCAGTCACGCCGCCGTGAACAGGCGGTGCTAGGGGGGACGATTTAGCTCTGGCTCTTCAGGTCAGGGCGCTGAGGGAAGACCGCGCCGCCGTAAACAGGCGGCGCTGGGGGAGGCAAGCAAGCGAGTTACCCCCCGCTGGCCGTGAACGCTGTTCTCAACAGTGTTTCCCGATCCTCGGGCGTCATCGTGCGCGGGCGAGCGAACTCCTCCAGTATCGCCGTCACCCCCACGGTGCAGAAGAGTCGCCCCGCCTAGAAAACGAGCCGGTCCACGACCTCCTCCCCCGACTCCAGCGCCGACCTC
>JAUWOI010000037.1 GCA_030612185.1 Anaerolineae bacterium | reverse complement strand
CGCCATCGCCCTGCTCCCGGCACACTACCCCGTAGTCGTTATTGTTGTTGGCCGGAGATGATATTTGGGTAGTGTCCACCTCAATGAAAAGATCGTCAAAGGAGCGGTTGGCCACACCCCACATCGTGCTGCCATCGCTGGCGGAAGTGACGAAGTAGGCACCGCTCTTGTAGCCCACACTGCCGGTATCGTAGTCTCCCACTTCCCATCCAGAGTCCGGGTCGCTGAAGTCGTCCTGGAAGAGGATGCCCGCAGGTGCCGGCGCAGCAGGCGTGGGCTGGGAGGGAGGGGTAGGCGCTTCCTTGGGTACCTCGGTGGGGACTACCGTCGGCGGCGGGGAGGTGGACTGCGGCTTAGACGTGGGGGGCGCGGCCGTCGCTGGTGCTGGTGTCTCCCCTGAGAGGCCAGCCGGAAGATTGCAGGCCAACGCTGCTAGTACCAGCGTAACCGTCGCTGTCACGATCCACTTTCTGTTCATTCTGTCACTCCTTCTTGTGATGCTGTGTTCGTCACCGGATATTCTCGCCTACAAGGTGATTTTAGTCCATGGTGGCACCAGTGTCAATAATGTCTTTGCACCAAGAAGCGCCGCATCACACGGGAGGCCTCCCAGTCCCGATGCGGGCTAGTTCTTCCTCGACCACGCTCTCGTCCAGTTTCTTGAACAGTGGCTCGGGTTCGCGCAACGCCTGGCCCGGAGGAAGTTCACTGGGCTTCCACTTACCCGTCGCGCCGCTGTCGTCGTAACATAGCGCCTCGTGGACGCGGTTCTTTTCCTCAAAGGTGGCCGTGTACTGCTGCCCGAACAGCGTCCCTTCGTAGCCCAGGTACTGATGCAGCCGCTCCGACGAGAAGGGCAGGAAGGGGGCGAAGAGCATCTTCAATGAATCAATGGCTCTGAGCGCCACATAGATGGTCGTACCGGCGGCCTCATGGTTCTCTTTGATCTGAAACCAGGGGGCTTTCTCATCCAGGTAACGGTTTGCCTCCCGCGCCAGGGCCATCACCTGGCTCAGCGCGGTGCGGAACTTGCATCTGGCCAGCAACTGGCCGATGGGCTCGAAGCCAGCCTCGATCTGGGCCAGAAGGTGGGCATCTGTATCCTCCAACGGTTCCGGCGTGGGCACCTGCCCGTCGAAGCGCCGGTAGGCGAAGGTCAGTGCCCGGTGGGCCAGGTTGCCCCAGGTGGCCACCAGTTCGTCGTTGTTGCGGCGCACGAAGCCGTCCCACAGCCAGTCGGTATCCCGTGTCTCCGGCATCGCCATCGTCAGGTAGTAACGCAGCGCGTCGGGGTCGTACCGGTCGAGCGCATCATCCATCCACACCGCCCAATTACGGCTGCCGGAGATCTTCTGCCCCTCCAGGTTCATGAACTCGTTGGCCGGCACGTCGTAGGGCAGATTGAGTTTCATGGACGGGCTATCCTCGTAGAGGCGCTCTACCCCCATCAGTTCCGCCGGCCAGATGATGGCGTGGAAGGGGATGTTATCCTTGCCGATGAAGTAGAGCGTCTTGGCCGCCGGATTGTACCACCAATCCTTCCACGCCTCCGGCTTTCCCCGGTTGTGTGCCCATTCGACACTGGCGGAGAAGTAGCCGATGACCGCCTCGAACCAGACGTAGAGGCATTTATCTTCCCATCCCGACACGGGCACTGGAATGCCCCATTTCAGGTCGCGGGTGATGGGTCTCCCTTGCAAGCCCTCGTCCACGTAGCGGCGGGCGAAGTTGATTACGTTGGGTCGCCACTGTCCCTTGCCCTGCTGCAGCCACTCGGCCAGCCCGCCCCGAGCCAGTTTGGGCAGGTCGAGGAAGAAGTGTTCTGTCTCGCGGAGCACGGGTGTGCTGCCGTCAATCTTGCTGCGCGGGTTGATCAGGTCTTTCGGGTCCAGCAGAGTGTTGCAGTTGTCGCATTGGTCACCCCGGGCGTCCTCGTATCCACACACCGGGCAGGTGCCCTCCACGTAGCGATCGGGCAGGAAACGTTTCTGCGCCTCGGAGTACATCTGTTCCTGTACCTGCCTGTAGAGATAGCCTTTCTCCAGCAGCGCGAGGAAAAAATCCTGAGAGACGCGATGGTGGTTCTCTGTATCGGTGTGGGTGAATAGGTCGTAACTGATGCCCAGGCGCTGAAATAGTGCCAGGAAGTCGTGATGGAAGCGTTCGAAGACCTCGCGGGGTGATTTACCTTCCTGGTCGGCACGCACGGTAATGGGGGTGCCGTGCGAATCGGAGCCTGAGACCATCAGCACGCGGTCGCCGGCCAGGCGGTGGTAGCGAGCGCAGATGTCTCCGGGGAGGTGGGATCCGGTGACGTTGCCGGCGTGGATCTTGGCGCTGGCGTAAGGCCAGGCGATAGCGACGAGAATGTGTTTGGACATTGGTGTTCCTCCTTGAGAGCGTGCGATATATTGTAACACAGGGTATGATAAACGAAAACCGCCAGCGAGGCTGGCGGTGTATTGCCGTGAGGCCGGGAGAGTGCAACGGCCTATCGCGGGCAGGGAGCCTCCTCCTCTGCCCACCACGGCAGGCTGCGCATCATCATAGCAAAGCGATAAGGTGCCACATTCATCATCGCATTACCTCAGATAGTCCCGCAACTGGCGGCTGCGACGGGGATGGCGCAGACGGCGCAGAGCCTTGCCCTCAATCTGCCGGATGCGCTCCCGCGTGAGCCCGAACTTCTGGCCGACTTCCTCAAGTGTGTAACTGCGTCCGTTGATGAGCCCGAAGCGGAGCCGCAGGATGCGCGCCTCACGCGGGCCTAGCGTGGCCAGCATCTCATCTATTTTCTCACCGAGCAGGTGGCGATAGGTGCTCTGCGTCGGCGTGGGAATCGTATCGTCCTCGACAAAATTTCCCAGTTCGCTGTTCTCGTCTTCGCCAACCGGTCGTTCCAGGCTCAGTGGTCGCCACGAAACCCTGAGCATCCACTGCACCTTGCGCGGCTCTATGTCCATCTCGGCCGCTAGCTCATCCGACGTTGGCCGGCGACCATACTCTTGCTCCAATTGTCGGGCCGTATTGTAGAGCCGCCGGATACGATCCGACATGTGAACCGGCACGCGGATCGTACGTCCCTGGTCGGCAATCGCCCGCGTGATCGTCTGACGGATCCACCAGGTGGCATAGGTGCTGAAGCGATACCCACGGGTATAGTCAAACTTCTCCACGGCTTTCATCAGGCCCAAGTTGCCTTCCTGGATCAAGTCCAAGAACGGCACGCCACGTCCTATGTACCTCTTGGCGATGCTGACCACCAGCCGAGTGTTGGCCTTGATCAGATGTGCCCGAGAGGTCAGCCCTTCCTTAAATTGCCGCTCGAGTCCCTCGCGCTCCGTCGGGTCAGATCCATCATTGCTCAGAATCTGCTGGGCTCTGCGCCCTGCTACGACAGACTTGGCCAGCCGAACCTCCTCTTCGAGTGCTAGAAGGGGCACACGGGCCATCTCCCTAAGATACAAACCCACCGTGTCGTCACTGGAGATCCTGCTCAAGTCGTAAGTTTCATCATCGCCCGTCTCATATCCGCTGCCCGTAACATTCAGCGGTTGTCCCTCCTCAGCGTTGGCATCTGCCTTGTTGTCGTAAACCTCAATGCCTGCTTCGTGCAACGAGATGAAGATATCCTCAAGTTGCTCCAGGGTCTCTTCGGCCTCCGGTAGCAGGTCTAGAATGTCATTCGTGGTCAGGTATCCCTGAGCCTCCGCTTTCTCCAACAGTTCTCCAATTACGTCCATAGGTCTCCTACCCCATCTCTACAACAAGTCTTTCAACATTGCCAGGCGCGGATCAATCTGGGTGCTCTCACACGTGCACGATTCGCGGTTGAGATTCGCGCCGCATTGCGGACATAACCCTTTGCAATCGGCACGACAGAGGGGTTTCATCGGGATGGCCGTCCAACTTTGCTCGCGCAACAGGGGGGCTAGGTCGAGCCAGCCATCATCGCCCACCACATAGGTTACGCTCTGGCTCGCTCCTGGCAGGCCGAATGTCTCCTCCAATTCCAGTGTGATGGGAAGTGCACAGAGTTCCAGGCAGCGGACACACTCTAGCCTCAGTTGTGATTCCACAGTGCCTTGAACAAGCAGACCATCTGGAACGCGGATCACCTGGATAGTTCCGTGAAGGAAATCTACCTTCAGGTTGGTCAGGCTCTGCGGCCCTGTGTCCACGTTCAGGGTGAGCGACGTACCAATCTGGGCCTTGGTGAGGGCGGAAACGTCGAAAGTAGTCATGGGAGGCTAAAAGGACACTCTGTAGTCAACAACGTGACCACCATCTCCTTGCGCCCGACCTGGCAAAGATGTCAGTGGCTCGTAGATTGTAGGTATTATAACACAATTGTTCGTCGCCGTCAAGAATTTTGGCTTTTAGTATACATAAAATAGTCTGTAGAAGGTTGGAAAAGTCGCAGATAGGTTGGCGCTTCCTTTATATGACTCACGTCGGGCTTGGTAAATCTGCTCGGACGCTAAACAAGTGCATTTGTTACTACCCAGGTGCAACGCACTTTTAAGAAACAAGTGCGTTGCACCTTATGGGTGAATATCCTAGTCACGTGCATTTGACCTTATCCTACGAGATGTGTATAATTACCCAGTGTTTCTTTTTGATATTCACGCCAAACTTTGGAGGAGGTAAAGATATTGTGAGTAAGAAGAAATGGGTGTACCTTGCTCGTTCGGCCGGCGAGGAACTGGCCGAGACGCTGGGCCATGAGCCCGAACTGGGCGAGATGAAGATCATCCTCGGCGGCAAAGGGGCTGGTCTGGCCGACATGACTGGCTCTGGGCTCCCCGTGCCCCCCAGTTTCACCATCACTACCGAGGCATGTGTTGAGTATATGGAGACCGGCGACTTCCCACCTGATATGTGGGAGCAGACGTTGGAGGCACTTGAGGAGATCGAGCGACGGACTGGCAGGCACTTCGGCGACCCGGAGAATCCGCTCCTCGTCTCCGTCCGCTCTGGCGCGCGGGTCTCCATGCCGGGGATGATGGATACCGTCCTCAACCTGGGCCTCAACGAGGAGACGCGGGTCGGCCTGGCGAAACTGACGGACAACGAGTGGTTTTCCTACGATGCCTACCGCCGCTTCATGACCATGTTCTCCGACATCGTGATGGACCTGGGCCGGGAACATTTCGAGAAACTGCTGGCCGAGTTGAAGGAGAAAGAGGGCGTCAAGACCGACGCCGAGGTCAGCCTGGAGGGACTCAAAGGGCTGGTTGAGCAGTACAAAGCCCTCTATCGCGGGCGCTTCGGCCAGGAGTTTCCCACCGATCCCTACGAGCAACTGCGGCTATCCATCGAGGCGGTGTTCGCCTCTTGGAATGGCGAGCGGGCCATCGCCTACCGCGAGTTCAGCAAGATTCCCCACGATTGGGGCACCGGCGTCAACGTCTGTACTATGGTCTTTGGCAATATGGGTGAACGCAGCGGCACCGGCGTTGCCTTCACCCGCGACCCAAGCACCGGTGAGAATCATCTGTACGGCGAGTACCTGGAGAATGCTCAAGGCGAGGACGTCGTCGCTGGCCTCCGTACCCCGCTCAAGATTGCTCAATTGCAGGAGGTGATGCCCGACATCTACGAGCAGTTCGTTGGGGTGACCCAACTGCTTGAGCGCCATTACCGTGATATGCAGGATGTGGAGTTCACTATCGAGCGGGGCAAACTGTGGATGCTCCAGACCCGCACGGGCAAGCGCACGGCGGCCTCGGCGGTCAAGATCGCGATGGACATGGCGCACGAAGGGCTCATCACCAGAGAGGAAGCAGTGATGCGCGTCAGGCCGGAGGAGGTGGACCAACTCCTGCACCCCTTCTTCGACCCGAAGGCGAAACAGAGCGCCGAGGAGCGGGGTGACCTGCTGGCGGAGGGGCTCAACGCTTCTCCTGGTGCTGGCATGGGCGTCGCTGTCTTCGACGCTAAGCGAGCCAGGGAACTGGCTGGCGAGGGCAAGGCGGTCATCCTGGTGCGTCCAGAGACCTCCCCAGACGACGTGCCGGGCATGCTCATCTCAAAGGGTGTGCTGACTCAGCACGGTGGCGCTACCTCACACGCGGCGGTCGTGGCGCGGGGCAACAACCTTCCCTGCGTCGCCGGCTGCGAGGACATCAGGGTGGATGTCGAGCGAAATCAGTTCACAGTCAAGGCCACTGGCCGTGTCGTCAAGGAGGGGGATGTCATCTCCGTTGACGGTGCTACCGGCGAGGTCTTCTGGGGAGCGATCCACACCCTCGAGGTCGAGTACGAGACACAGAAAGACCTGATAGAGTTGCTGAGTTGGGCCGATGAGATCCGCACACTCGGCGTGCGCACCAACGCCGACCTCCCCGAGGATGCCCGGCGCGCCGTCGCCTTTGGCGCTGAGGGTATCGGACTGTGTCGCACCGAGCATATGTTCTTCGATCCTCGCGCCCGCGACGCCGTGGTGCGCATGATTATGGCGGAGACCGACGAGGATCGTCAGGCTGCCCTGGATGAGATGTTACCTATCCAGGAGCAAGACTTCGAGGGTGTCTTCGAGGCTATGGATGGCCTGCCGGTCATTATGCGGTTGATTGATCCGCCGATGCACGAGTTTCTACCCAATCGTGAGGAACTGATTGAGGAAGTCACCCGCTTGCGCTGTACCGCCCCAGACTCGCCAGAACTGGCCGAAAAGGAAAAGATGCTTGGTGTGGTCAATTCCCAATGGGAGGTCAATCCGATGATGGGGCTGCGCGGGTGCCGTGCCGGGATCATGTACAAGGGACTGACGGAGATGCAGACCCGTGCTTACTTCCAGGCCGCCTGTCGTTGTGCCAGGCGGGGCGTCAAAGTGATACCGGAGGTGATGATCCCGCTGGTTGGCCACGTCAATGAACTGAAACTGGAACGGGAGAAACTGGAGGCGGTGGCGAAGCAGGTGATGGAAGAAGAAGGTATCGAGATCGAAAGCATGTTTGGCACGATGATCGAGGTGCCCCGCGCTGCTCTCACCGCTGGTGAGATCGCCCAGCACGCTGACTTTTTCTCCTTCGGCACCAACGATCTGACGCAGATGGCCTTTGGCTACAGCCGCGATGACGCCGAGGGCAAGTTCCTGATGAAGTACGTGGACGGCATAGAGACGGGAGAAGTGGACACTGAGGGCAATCCGGTACTGTTTCACGTCTTGGAAGCCAATCCCTTCCAGACGCTTGATCAGGACGGCGTGGGCCGGCTGGTGAGGATATGTGTAGAGGAGGGGCGGGCTGCCGACCCCGACCTGGAGATCGGCATCTGCGGCGAGCACGGTGGTGACCCGGCCTCCATTGACTTCTGCCACCGCGTCGGCCTGGATTACGTGAGTTGCTCCCCCTACCGCGTGCCGGTGGCCAGGTTGGCGGCTGCCCAGGCGGCGCTCCTGCACGGCAAAGAGTAGCGGCGTCTACGTCTATTGCGGACCACGTGTGGCAGGTGGCGCAGGCTGCCTGCCACGCGTTTCGTGGAGAGTAGATGGGTACATGAGTAATTGAGGAATGAGGCTCCTCATCTACTCATTTGCTCCACTTGCCTGAACGCCAGAGATGAGTACAATAGTCTTGTGGTGCTTGTGCAATGAGCGTGATTGACGAGGTCAAGGACAGGCTAGATATCGTTGAGGTTATCTCATCATACGTTCCGCTGCAGAAGTCGGGGCGGAACTATAAGGCCCTGTGTCCTTTCCATTCCGAAAAGACCCCTTCCTTCGTCGTCTTCCCCGACAGCCAACACTGGCACTGTTTCGGGGCTTGCAGCGAAGGAGGCGACGTCTTCACCTTTGTGATGAAGCGGGAAGGTTGGGACTTCCGCACCGCCCTGGAGGAACTGGCGCGGCGAGCGGGCGTCGAACTCCGGCCTAGCACCCCGGCGCAGGTGGAGGCACAGGAAGAGGCCGACCGGCTGCGCAGCGCGCTGACCACAGCGGCCCAGTACTATAACCACCTCCTGCACCATGCCCCGGAGGCCGAAGCGGCGCGGGCCTACGTGGCCAGGCGTGGTCTGGGCGATGAGACGGTCGAGCGTTTCCTGCTGGGCTACAGCCTTCCGGGTTGGGAGAGAACGCGGGCCTACTTGACCGAGCGTGGATACACAGTCGAGGAACTCACCAAGGCCGGGCTGCTTGTGCAGCGGGAGGACGGCAGTAGTACCTACGACCGCTTCCGCGAGCGGCTGATGATTCCCATTCGCGACGCTCAGGGGCGCACAATCGGCTTCGGAGCCAGGACGCTCGACCCAGAGGGGGTGCCCAAGTACATCAACTCCCCCCAGACGGTGCTCTTCGACAAGAGCCGCACGCTCTTTGGGCTTGATCTGGCGCGGCAGGCCATCCGTCGCGAGGACCGAGTCGTCATTGTCGAGGGCTACATGGATGTGATGCAGGCCCACCAGGCCGGGTTCGCCAACGTGGTGGCGCAGATGGGGACCGCGCTCACGGAACCGCAACTGCGGCAACTCCAGCGCTACACTAAGCGCTTCGTGCTTGCGCTCGATCCTGACGCGGCGGGCGTGCAGGCAACGCTGCGCGGCGTTAAGGTGGCACGTGAGGCACTGGAACAGGAATGGCAGCCGATCTTCGACCCGCGAGGGTTGGTGGGATACGAGGCCCGTCTGGGAGCGGAGATCCGCATCCTCCGGCTCCCTGGCGATCAGGACCCGGATGATCTGATCCGTGAAGGACCGCAGCGTTGGGCCACGCTGGTCGAGGAAGCGGTTTCGGTGGTGGATTTCTACCTCCAGATTTTGCTGGAGGGGCTTGACCTGGACGACACCAAGGCTAAGGCCCGTGTGGTGGACACGCTGCTACCGGTGCTGCGGGCGGTGGCGAATCCGGTTGAGCGGGAGGACTACGTCCAGAAAATGGCCAGAGCGCTGCGAGTGGATACACTTGCGGTACTGGCCCGCTTGCGCAGCGCCGAACACCAGGCCGCGCGAGTGCGGCGCGGCGCGGCCCGTACCCAGGATAGAGCACCGCAGGAAATCGTGGAGGCTGACCTGGAAAGCCATTGCTTGTCATCGTTCCTGCAGCGGCCCGGCCTCCTTTCACAGGTCAATGAGGCGATTGTAGCGGGCCAATTGGAGTCTCTGCGAGGGCAGGACTTCCAGGACGTGGGCTGTCGGGCAGTCTTCGAGGCGTGGGAAGCACTCCTGGCGACTGGGCATCCTGTCACCTTCGAGACGCTGCGTGCACAGTTGCCCACTGATCTGCATGCACGGCTGGAAGGGTTGCTCACACCCGACGAAGTCGCACTGGCTGACGATCAACTGGTGCGCGACGTCGTACTCACGCTGTTGCGACTGCGGGAGCGCAATCTCAAACGTTTGGGCCAAGAACTGAGTTTCTTGACCGTTGAGGCTCGAGAAGCAGGGGATATGCGAGCGGAACAATACGTCGAGGCCCTGCGAACGTATAAGGATACATTGCTGCGCACACAACAGGCGTTGGCGCAGCGGTGGAGTTGGGTGGGTCGAGGATAGGGACACAGTCCAATCGTGTGCGTATTCGTGGGATCAAGATGCTGATGACTGAAGAAGAACGCAAATCCACATCCGTTGACACAGCAGACGAGCCGGCAGTGCAAGAGCCGAGAGGCATCCTTGAGGATGCGGACCGCTTCCCACTGGCGCTGTCCAACGCCGACGCGACCCCGCTAGAGACGGGTGAGGATATCCCAGGCCCAGACTTGGATGAGGTAGATGAACCCTCTCCTAACGAGTTGGAGGAAATTGAGGAAGAGAAACTACCTGACATTGCGCGCGAGGTTCCAATCGGGATCACGGATGATCCGGTGCGGATGTATCTGCGAGAGATCGGGCAGGTGCCGCTCCTGGAACCGCAGCAGGAGGTATGGCTCTCTACTCAGCGAGAGGCGGCCGCTCACCTCGAAGACCTACAGGCCCGCTTGAGCCAGCAGGGCGGAGGACCACCAACGGTCCAGGAGACCCTGATTACTCTGTTGGATTCGCTCCGTGAGGCATGGTCGGTTGTGCTTAGGAACTGCAGTCGTTTGCATCTGCCTCCGCCTGACTTGGCCGCGTTAGTGGATGAAGCCAGAGCACTCCGTCATGTGTTGATGCCAACGATTTCCTCGCACCTCTATGATTTCTGGAAACAGGCGGACTGGTCAGAATCATCAGAATCAGGGGATGAGACCTGGACAGTGATCACCAGACATCTCTTTGATGTCTTGATCTTGCTCTGCCTGCTGCCTGAACCCACGCTGGGTCTGATCTGTGCGGAGTGGCACATGCGGCAGAGGTTTCCATCGTCACGCCAGGTCAAGCGCAGGATGCCAGACGAGGAGGAAATAACGGCGGCATGGGCTGACCTGGATGAGCACGCAGCGGAGGCCCGGCAACTCTTGGCCCAGGCCAATCTGCGACTAGTTGTCAACGTCGCCAAGCATTACTTAGGGCGCGGTATCTCATTCCTCGACTTGATCCAGGAGGGAAACCTCGGGTTACTCCGGGCGATCCAGAAATTCGACCACACCAGAGGGTTCAAGTTCTCGACCTACGCCACCTGGTGGATCCGGCAATCGATCAGCCGGGCCATCGCGGACCAGGCCCGCACCATCCGCATCCCCGTGCACATGGTGGAGACGATCAACCAGTTGCTCCGCCTCCAGCGGCAGATGGTGCAGGAACTGGGACGGGAGCCTACGATGGAGGAATTGGCACTGGAATCGGACCTGCTGGAGCCGGAGGAGACAGAAGTCATCCTATCTGCACAGGCTGCGGGGGAGTCACTGTCTCCCGCGTTGGAGCGCCGGTTGCGTCGTGTTGCGGCCAAGGTGCAGGACGTCATGCGCATCTCGCAGGATCCGATGTCGTTGGATATGCCGGTGGGATTGGAGGACAGTGGCCTGCTGAGTGACTTCATCAAGGACGAGTCTGCTCCGGGGCCGGCTGACGCAACCTCCAGCCAACTGCTCAAGGAACAAATACGCTCCAGCCTCAATTCGCTCGGCGAGCGGGAGCGCGCGGTGTTGGAAATGCGCTTCGGGCTGAAGGACGGGGAAGCCCACACACTGGAAGATGTCGGGCGGGCCTTCGGCGTAACACGCGAGCGCGTACGGCAAATCGAATCCAAGGCGCTCCGGAAGTTGCGCCACCCCGGTCGCAGCCGCAAACTGCGCGATTTTCTTGGCTAGGACGAGGTAGATCGAAGCCCCCGGCGAAGTGTCCGGGGGCTTCTCCACGATTCTATGTCCACCGCCTGCAACACCCAGGTCCACGGTTTGACCCAGGGGACGGTGTCAACCTGGAGCGTCGGTCCATTGACTCACTGGCACGGACCGTTGGCCCAGTGGAAGCGCGGGGCGGCGTAGGAGAGCGATGTGCCGCTGCTAGGACAGCAGATTGAGACACTCAGGTGCTGGTCATCTTCTTTTTGAAATCGTCGAAGTCCTTCTTTAGTTCTTCCTTTAACTCTTTCAGTTTGTCCTCCAGTTCTTCCGTTCCTTTTTCTACCTTGGGCACGGCACCGGAGGAGCGTACGCTGAGGAACTTGCTCATGAAGTCGAACCAGAATGGCGCACCTTGCGACACAGCCAAGCCAGTTAGAAGCCAACCGAACAGTTTCATCAACCAGCCTACGACCACCGCCAAATGTACATTTTGTCCCGTTTCCTTGGCATATTCAATCATCTCGCTGGTTTTGGGACCGTACTCCGTCGTCCACCCGATGGGTAATTCGAGTGACGCGAGTGCCTCCCGTAAGTCATCCACAGGGATATCGACGTCTTTCTGTTCTTCCTCCTTAGGAGCATATTCGTCCACATGCTGTTCGACATAGGCTGCGATGCTGGCGCGCAATTCGGGTTCACGCCACAAGGCGTCGGCGATAATGAACGTATCAACGTTGAGGCCCACAGCCAAGACAAGTCCAACGATCAAGGAGATCAGGCTTGCCCTGCGCTTATACCAACCCGACATCCGATCCATCGTGTCGTTGAACCAGATTTCGGCACTGCTGCCAAGCGACTCCAATTTCGTAGTGCCGGACTTTAAGAATGTCAGAAGTGCACCCTGGGTATCTGGGTGAGGCACCATTCTGATCAATGCTTCCAACTCAGCGCTGGTCTTGTTAGCTAGGCTTTCCTGATTTTCGTCAGGAAAGAGGACATCAAACGCAACCAAGGCAAATGTACGCGATGGGATGTACGAAGGCAGGTGTATCACCTCCCCATCTTTTTGCTCAGCGAGTGATTTGATGAGAGGGTGGTTGTAAAAACTTTCGACATAGGGCTTGTATTCTGGGTGATCTTCCAGATACTTCTTAGGATCCTCTAGATAATCAGGAGGATCTTTTAGGAGATTCCCAATCGCCTTCTTCAAGTCTTTGCCACGCAGCCTGAATTTGTGTGCAATCCATTCATTGGCCCAGGTTGCGATCAAACTGAGCAGCAGATACGTAAACGCAAGCCCGATGGCAACTTCGAGAATCGCAGAGATAGACATTGTTCACTCCTTGCAGTAGTATTCAGTAACGAACAGGGCGTCAGCGGGGGAGAGGCAATTCGCTTTCTGAGGCACCCGCGGTAGGGGCCTCAAATGGCTATAGGTGTCAAAGTTGCTGTGATCACCTCCTTTCTGGAGTTCTCGGAGAGTGGTTGCTGTGGGGCACAACAACGGGTTTGGAATAAAACGGACGGCTGGACGATAGAAAATCCCTTCCTTTCTCAATGTCCGCTATAGTGTTTTCAGTATATCCCAAGATGTGTTGGGTGTCAAGGCTAAAATGAGAATTCAGGGGAAATCTAACTGAGCATTGTTCCCCCAACCAGGCCGAGGAGCCTAGCCTCAGTCTTCCGTGAGGATCTCAGCGCGCCCCGTGAGGCCCGGCAGCAACCGCAGGTCGGTGGGAGCCAGCCGCACGTACACAGTGAAGCGCGCATCTGTCTCCACTGCCTCCCCAACCTGGGGGACGACCGCCTCGATCGTTCCTTGCAGCGGGGTCTCGGGGAAGGCGCGCAACGTGACGACCGCTCGCTGGCCGGGGTAGATGTCGGCGATGTGTTGCTCGCTCAGGTTCTGCGTGACGAAACGCAGGCCCTCCTCAATGCTGAGCAGTGTGACGACTGGCGTGCCCGCGCTGACGGTTGCTTCCGAGGCCACGTCCACTGAGAGCACGATGGCTGCCCACGGCGCGGTGAGACGGGCGTGCTCCAGCGCTTCCTGCGCCTGGGACGGGAGATCGTAACAAGGCACTTGCCCGTTCAAGCGGCTTGCGGTACAATGTTCCCTGATGAGCAAGATCGAAACTCGCGACCTACGGTTATACTACGACGACTTCGAGGCGCTGCATGGCATCTCGATGTGCACCGAGGATCGGCGCATCACCGCTCTCATCGGGCCCTCTGGCTGCGGCAAATCCACCTTTCTGCGCTGCTTCAACCGCATGAACGACACCATCCCCGGCACACGGGTTGAGGGGGAAGTCCTGCTCGACGGTCAGAACATCTATGCGCTGGATGTAGACGTGGTCGAACTGCGGCGACGGGTGGGGATGGTCTTCCAGCGGCCCAATCCTTTCCCTCAGTCCATCTATGATAACGTCGCCTTTGGTCCGCGAGTGCTGGGTTTGGCGCGAGGTAGCGTGCTGGACGACCTGGTCGAGCAGAGCCTGCGGGCGGCGGCGCTGTGGGACGAGGTCGCAGACAAACTGCGTTCTTCCGCGCTCGACCTTTCGGCCGGCGAGCAGCAGCGGCTGTGCATCGCGCGGGTGCTGGCCGTCAGGCCGGAGGTCATCCTGATGGACGAGCCCTGTTCGGCGCTGGACCCGGCTGCCACGTTGCAGATTGAGGACCTGATGCGGGAGTTGCGCGAGCATTACACCATTGTCATCGTCACCCACAACATGCAGCAGGCGGCCCGCGTCTCCGACTACACGGGTTTCTTCTGGCTGGGGGAACTGGTGGAATACGACGAGACGGGCAAGATCTTCACCCGCCCAACGCAGCGATTGACCGAGGACTACATCACCGGGAGGATGGGGTAGATCAGCCGTTAGCCGGTAGCCACGCCCGATTGACTGGAGGGTATGAAATGAGTAAGGCCAGAGCGTTATTCGACCGGGAATTGACAGATTTGCGCGATAACATCCTGTACCTGGGGGGCATGGTGGAGATGGCCATTGAGAAGGCCATTCAGGCACTCAGAGATCAGGATGAGGATCTGGCTCGCCAGGTGATCGCTGGTGACGAAGAGATCAATGCCAGGCGGTATGACATTGAGGAGCGGTGCGTGAGGCTGATCGCGACCCAGCAGCCAGCGGCCGGGGACCTACGCGCTATCGTCGCCGCAATCCACATCGTCACCGAACTGGAACGCATGGGTGATCACGCCAGTGGGGTCGCAGAACTTGCCATCCGGCTGGCCAGTCAGCCGCACCTGAAGCCGCTGATTGATGTTCCCCGTATGGCGGAGATTGACCGGGGGATGATCCACGACAGCCTCGACGCATACTTCAAGCGCGATCCAGTCCTGGCACTGGAGACGGCAAAGCGGGATGCAGAGATTGATGGTCTGTACAATCAGGTTTACCGCGAACTTCTGACCTATATGCTCTCGGACCCCACGACGATCACCCGTGCCACCTATCTGCTCTGGGTGACTCACAACCTGGAGCGCATCGCCGACCGGGTGACCAACATCTGCGAGCGGGTCATATATATGTGCACCGGCAAGATGGAGGAGTTAAACTTCTAAATGACAATAGAATTCACCACCTCCGAGTGGGTCAAAGACGCTGTCTTCTACCAGATTTTTCCTGACCGCTTCGCCAGGAGCGCACGGGTGCCCAAGCCGTCCAACCTGGAGCCGTGGGACAGCCTCCCGACGGTCTACGGCTTCAAGGGGGGCGACCTGCTGGGCGTGGCTGAGCGGTTGGACTATCTGCAGGAATTGGGGATCACCGCCGTCTACTTCAACCCCATCTTCCAGTCGGCGGCCAATCACCGCTACCACACCCACGACTACTACCGGGTAGACCCGATCCTGGGCGGTAACGATGCTTTTCGTGAGTTACTGGACGCGGCCCACAGTCGGGGCGTCCGCGTGGTGCTGGACGGTGTCTTCAACCATACCAGCAGGGGATTCTACCAGTTTAACCATGCCCTGGAGAACGGGGTGGCCTCGCCTTACCTGGACTGGTTCTACTTTGATGAGAAGCGGCTGCGAGCCGGGGGGCGGCTGAATGCCTACCCAAACCTGGAGGAGGAGCAGCGCCTCTCTCTCAGCCATCGCAGTTTGGAGGAACTGGGCTACCAGGCATGGTGGGATCTGCCGGCGTTGCCCAAGTTCAACACCGACACGGAGGCCGTGCGGCGTTTCATCTTCGACGTGGCCCGCCATTGGATCGAGTCCGGTGTAGATGGCTGGCGGCTGGACGTGCCCGCCGAGATAGACGACGACGTGTTCTGGCAGGAGTTCCGCCGCGTGGTCAAGGGGGCCAACCCCGAGGCGTACATCGTGGGCGAAATTTGGCACGACGCCCGGCGCTGGCTGCGGGGTGACCAGTTCGACGCGGTTACAAACTACATCTTCAACCGTGCCTGCATCGGCTTCTTCGGCGGGGAGCGGCTGGACACCACCCTGCATCCAGGTGGCTACACGTTGAAGCCGCTGAGCCCTAGCCAGTTTGCCGATGCCGTGGATCACATGCTGGCCCTCTACGACTGGGAGGTGACGCTGGCACAGCTCAATCTCCTCAGCAGCCACGATATGCCCCGCTTCCTGACGCTGGTGCAGGAGGACAAGGCGGCGCTGAAACTGGCGACGTTGTTCCAGATGACCTTCCCCGGCGCGCCCTGCGTCTACTACGGCGCCGAGATCGGGATGGAAGGGAAGCACGACCCCGATTGTCGCCGCACCTTCCCCTGGGATGAGGGCCGCTGGGATCATGACTTGCTCGCCTTCTTCCGGCGGGCGACCCGTTTGCGCCACGAGCATCCCGGCCTGCGACGCGGGCGCTACCGCCGCCTGCACGCCGACGACCAGAACGGGGGTTACGCCTTTGCCCGGCAGGGGGAGGGGGAGACGCTGGCGGTGGTGTTGAACAACGGGCCAACCAGTTATGACCTGGACGTGCCGGTGGTGAGCCTGTTCTCCGATGGCGCGACCTTGCATGATCT
>JAUWOI010000094.1 GCA_030612185.1 Anaerolineae bacterium | reverse complement strand
ATAAAGCCATGGAGGTGCTCGAGTTCCTGACCATCGAGCATCTGACCAACGAGTACGCCCGCAGCCTCTCGGGCGGGCAGCAGAAATTGCTCGAACTCGGCCGGCTGTTGATGCTCGATCCGGACATCATCATCCTCGACGAGCCGTTTGCGGGGGTTCACCCCAAGTTGATGGAAACAATCTACGAGTACATCAAAACCGTGCACAAACAGGGCAAGGCCTTCATCATCATCAGCCACGACATGGATAGCATCTTCACCCTCAGCAAGCGATTGCTGGTGTTAAACTTCGGCGAGTTGATCGCCGATGGCGACCCGGCCGAAGTGAAAGAAGACCCGGCGGTCATCGAGGCCTACCTGGGTAAGGAGGAGGAAGAAGAGATCCCGGCGGTCATCCCGGCCGGACGGCTGGCCGAAGGGCCTGCCCTGAGCGAAGCCGAAGGGACGGAGGAGGCTACCGATGCTTGAGATAAGAGACCTGTACGTCGGCTACTACAAGGACCTGCACATCCTCCAGGGTGTCTCGGTCACGGCCCAGACCGGGAAGATCACGACCGTCCTGGGCGCCAACGGCGTGGGCAAGTCCACTCTGCTCAAGGCCATCTACGGCTTTCTAAAGCCGGCCGCGGGCGAGGTGATCTTCGACGGAGAGGACATCATTGGGACGCCAACCCACGAGCGGATCAACTTGGGCCTCTCGTACATCCCGCAGCAGCCGGGCATCTTTCGCTGGATGACGGTCGAGGAGAACCTGCAACTCGGCGCCTGGACGTTCAAGAACGACAAAGCACGCATCAAGCGTAAGATAGAGGAAAACTACGAACGTTTTCCGATGTTAAAAGACCGGCGCAAGTCGCAGGCCGGCCAACTCTCCGGCGGCATGCAGCGCATGGTCGAGGTCGGTCGCACGCTGATGACCGACCCCAGTCTGATCCTGGTGGACGAGCCAACTGCCGGGCTGGCCAAACTGTTGTCCAAAGAGGTATATGAAATGCTGGTCAGCCTGCGGGATAACGATGGCCTGACCATCATCCTGGTAGACCAGGAGATCCGCCAGGCGCTGAAAATCGCCGACTACGTTTACGTACTCGAATTGGGCCGCAACCGCTTCGAGGGGCCGGTCGAAGAATTCACCGATTTGAAGAAGGCATTTTGGACATAGTACGCTACCAATTTACCAATCCACCAATCTCCGGAGGTCATTTATGTTAGTCAAAGAGCGTATGACACTGCATCCGCTGACGATGGAGCCTACAGTGTCCATCACAGAAGCACACCGGTATATGAAGGAAAACAACATTCGCCACCTGCCCATCGCGCGCAAGGATGGCAGGCTGGTGGGCCTGGTCACTCGTGAGACGCTGATGGAGGCGATGCCCTCATCGGTGACCACGCTCAGCGTCTGGGAGATGAACTACGCGCTGAACAAAGTCAAAGTCCGCGACGTGATGGTGCGGGACGTGATCACCGTGGAAGAGGATGTGGCCATCGAGGGGGCAGCCCGCATCATGGCCGAGAGTAAAGTTGGATGTCTGCTGGTGATGCGGAACAGCTCGCTGGTGGGCATCATCACCGACACCGACATGCTCTCCACGCTGATGGAACTCGTAGGCGCCCGCCAAGCCGGGATACGGATTACCCTTCAGGCTCCGGATGTGCCGGGAGCACTGGCCAGGATCACGGCGGTGATTGCAGATCAAGGCGGCGACATAGGCGCATGCGGCACCTACGAGCCCGAAGAGCCACTGCTGTTCAACGTCGTCCTCAAGATCAAGCACGTGCCGCAGGATGATCTGGTCGCCACACTGAGCAAACTCGAAAAGGTCAAGGTGCTGGATGTGAGGGCGACTTAGATCGGTAGATTGGGAAACTGGTAAATTGGGAAACTGGTAGATTGGGAAGCCAGTCATCGGTCTACCAATGTGTTAATCTGCCGACGAAGGAGGCATCTGTGACCGAGGCTAGAATCCGCTCCGAAGGAGCGGCGCCAGACAAACTGTGGGAACACGACCGCCAGGTCTACCGCATCTTGCAGGAGAGCCAGGATGTGGAAACGGGCCGGATCGCGCTGTTCAACTACCTCAAGAGCCTAGAGTGGAAGTACCGCCGTGGGGAGATGGGCGTGCACAAGTTGGAGTATGCCATGGCTATAGAGGCATTGCGCGTCTTCAGCAATTTCATCTCCCCTCGCAACGAGGAGATCGCCGGATTCAGCACGCTGGAATACCTGTGGCGAATGGCCAACGGAAGCCTGGATTCGGACGACAAACTTGCCCCCGGCTTTGTCGAGGAATTCAAACATCTGCTAAAAGCGATCAACGGGCAGGCCGGGCTATCTGAGGGTTGGCTGGGGCCGGTACTGGCTGATGGTGGCGTGGAACCGGTAGACTTCGCGGCGATCAAGGGACGGGCGGCCGGCGTCGCCCGCTCAGACTTTCTCGATCACGCAAACGACGCGGTGATAGGATTGGTGAACCGGCATCCGACCGGCCTGGACCCTGACATGGTCGCCAAGCGGGAGCGAAACCGGCAAAGGATTATAGACTTTTTCGACGCCACGCTGGAGCACTGGCATAGCCATCGCTGGCAACTGAGGTACATCTTTAAGGACAAGGAGGGACTGGAACGTCTCCAGCGGCTCGTACCACTGACAGACGAGGATATCGAAGCAACCCGGCTGTGTGTGGAGCACAACATTCCCTTCGGCATCACCCCCTACTATCTCTCCCTCTTCGACTTCGACTCGCCAGAGCGTAAAGAGGATGCCCAGATCAGGTCACAGGTCATCCCGCCTATGCACTACGCCGAGCGGATGATAGAGCACCAGGATGATCGGGAACACTATTTCGACTTTATGGGGGAACACGACACGTCACCTATTGACCTGGTAACCCGGCGCTACGCCACCGTCGCCATCATCAAACCCTTCGACACCTGCCCCCAGATCTGCATCTACTGCCAGAGAAATTGGGAGATCACCGGCCCGATGATGCCCCAGGCGATGGCCACTCCAGAGCAGTTGGACGACGCCCTCGATTGGTTCGCCGCGCATCCTGCGATACGTGATATACTCATCACCGGCGGCGATCCGCTGTTCATGAGCGACCGGATGATCAAGCAGATGATGGATCGCCTGAGCCGCATGGAGCACATCATCAGCATCCGCTGGGCGACGCGGGCGCCGGTGACGATGCCCATGCGCATCACGGACGAGTTGGCGGAGATGTTGGGGGGGTACATCAAGCCTGGCCGCAGAAACGTGTGCTTCGTCACCCACATTGAGAGCGCGGCGGAGATCACACCGGACCTGGCCGACGCGGTCTACAAGTTACGCCGGCAGGGTATGTACGTCTACAATCAACAGGTCTTCACGCTGAACACCAGCCTGCGCTTCCAGACGGTGGCCAACCGCATCGCCATGAAAAAAGTCGGCGTGGACCCCTACTATACTTTCTATCCCAAGGGAAAGCAAGAGACAAAAGACTACCTGACCCCGTTGGCTCGGATCGCCCAGGAGCGCAAGGAGGAAGCGCGGCTGTTGCCGGGCATATTCCGCACCGACGAACCGGTCTTCAACGTCCCCCGGCTGGGGAAAAACCACATCCGGGCGTGGCAAGACCGTGAACTAATCGCCGTGCGCCCCGATGGACGCCGTGTATACCTCTGGCATCCGTGGGAGAAGGGCATCACCCCGATGGAGCCCTGGCCCTACGTGGACAATCCGATCTACGAATACTTGCAGCGTCTGGAGGAGATCGGAGAGGACCCGAAGGACTACGAGAGCATCTGGTATTACTACTGAAGTCGGTGAATTGGTAGACTCAGTAGATCTAGCTACAAGCCTCTTGGCAGTAAGAAACGGCACTTTGCAGGCCAATAGCGGTCAAATCCGCTTGGTTCTTCCGCTGCACCGCTGGATTTGGCAATCCAGCGGGATCAGGTGAGTAGTACCACGCTCTTATAAAACAGAGGCATGACGAACGGACTATTTCTAGTCAGCGGTAGTTTTCATACCCAGGACCCAGCCTATCCCCATGCCACGGCCGTAGCCATCCGCGACGGTCGCGTATGGGCCGTGGGCAGAGACGAGGAAATCCGCGCCCTGGCCGGGCCCGACACTCGGACGATTGATCTGGGCGGCCGTCTGGTGCTGCCCGGCCTGACCGACGCGCACTTCCACTATTACGACTGGTCGCTCGGCCTCCGCCGGTTGGCGCTGACCGGGGCAACCTCGCTGGCCGACCTGCGGTATCGGCTGGCGCAAAGAGCGAGCGAGACACCCCCGGGTCAGTGGATCCTGGGCCAGGGCTGGAACGAGACCCGCTGGCCCGAGCCGCGTCAACCCCGCCGCGCTGATCTGGACGACGCAGCCCCCGACCACCACGTCATTCTGTGGCGCAACGACATGCACCTGGCGGTCGTCAGCTCGCGGGCGCTCCGCGAAGCGGGCATCACGGGAGACACCCCCAATCCGCCCGAAGGCGTCATCAACCGGGACGAAGCGGGGCAGCCAACCGGTATCTTGCGCGAATTGGCCATCAACCTGGTGAGCGATCTCATCCCCCCGCCCACCGAGGAAGAGACCGTCGAGGCTATGCGTGAGGGGTTCGCCGTCTTACACCGCCTGGGTCTGACCGGCGTTCACGACTACCGCATCATGGGTGGGGCCGACGGGCCGCCGGCCTTCCGCGCCTACCAACGATTGCGAACGGCAGGCGATCTGGCCTTGCGACTGTGGATGAACATCCCCGGCGAACGTCTCGACGCTGGCATCGCTCTGGGGTTGTGCACCGGTATGGGCGACGATTACCTGCGTGTGGGGCACGTCAAGTTCTTTGCCGACGGCGGACAGGGCGCTCGCACGGCCTGGATGCTGGAACCGTACGAAGATACCGGAGACTGCGGCATGCCCTTGACCCCAATGGAGGAGATCGCCGAGGCCATCGCCCGCGCCGACCGGGCTGGGCTGGCCGTGGCGATCCACGCCATCGGTGACCGGGCCAATCGCGAATTGATCACCGTCTTTGAGAACCTCCCGCAGGTTCCGAACTTGCGGGAGGTTGCGCCGCCTGCGGCCCCTCACCGCATCGAACACGTGCAGATGATCCGCCCCGAGGACATAGCCCGTCTGGGGCAATTGAACGTCGTGGCCTCGGTGCAGCCTATCCACGCCCCCGATGACATTCCGATGATCGAAAAGTCGGTCGGCCCGCGTGGGCGCTTCGCCTATCCTTTTCGGGACATGCTAGACGCCGGGGTAACTCTGGCCTTCGGCTCCGATTGTCCTGTGGCCAACCCCAACCCGATGTTCGGCATCCACGCTGCTGTCGCTCGCCAGCAGAGAGACGGCGAGCCACAGGGCGGCTGGTACCCCCGGCAGCGGCTGACCGTAGCCGAGGCAGTGTGGGGCTACACGATGGGCACGGCTCTGGTCAGCGGCAGGGAGGCATACCTGGGCAGTATCACCCCCGGCAAGCTGGCCGACCTGATCGTCCTCGACCGCGACATCTTCGCCCTCGAGAGAACCACACCGATGGAGATCGCGCAGACGCAAGTAACGATGACTGTGTTTGACGGGCAAGTGGTGTACGAGCAATAGCGGTTAGTGGCCAGCGAATGTACGGCTGAAATTCTCTTCTCCCATGCCGATACCTTCCCCCAGTTAGCCAGGACGCAGATTCACGCAGATCTCTGCAGATGAAACTCTCTTCGCCCGCGCGCCGGACGACTCATCCGACGCTGCCATACGAGTCGTCCGCCAGGAGCACAATGATCGGAAACTCTGCCCGCTCACCTGAAAGAATGAGGGGCTATGTGGGAAAAGCAATGCATTATGCTTGCCAAAAACTGAATTCCGTGCTATAGTAATGTAAATGCATCGAAGTTCAAACTGATTGCATACGGGTGGGCATCATGGATGAATTAGATAGACTTATCCTTCAGACTCTGCAAGAAGACGGACGTACTCCCTTCACCCACATTGCTAAGCAGGCTAGCGTATCAGAAACGACCATCCGCAGCCGCTACAACAACCTCGTCAAGGAAGGGATCATCTGCAGCGTGGGAGTCGTGGACCCTTACGCGCTCGGCTTTCAGGCCCCGGCGATCATCGGCGTATCGGTCGAGCCCGGCACGGTAGATCAGGTCGCCAGAACGATTGCCGACCTCTCAGAGGTGAGTTACCTGGTTATGACCCTGGGCCGTTTTGACTTGTTCATTGAAGTCTTCTGTCGTGACCTGCCCCACCTCACCGACTTCATCACGCAACAGGTACACTCGCTACCCGGTGTCCGTTCCACGGAGACGCTGGTGATCGCCCGCAGTTACAAGTTGGCCTATCGTTGGTCGCCAGCCCTGGGGTTGGAAATCTGACTTTACCACATTGAGGAGGATAGGACATGAACGTGTGTATCGGAGTTCGTCGCGAGGACAAGAGCCGTTGGGAACGCCGCGTTCCGGTGACTCCCAAAGATGCCAGGAGACTCAAAGAGGAACACGGTGTCGAAGTCGTGGTGCAACCTTCCCCCATCCGCGTCTTTTCGGAAGAAGAGTTCACCCAGGCGGGCGTTACAGTGCAGGAGGACCTCTCATCCTGCCCCGTCACCTTCGCCGTGAAAGAGATACCGCTGGACTCTTTCGAACCGGGAAAGACCTACGTCTTTTTCTCCCATACCATCAAGGGGCAACCCCACAACATGCCTATGCTCAGAAGGATGTTGGAGTTGGGGTGTACGCTGATTGACTACGAGAAGGTCACCGACGAAAAAGGGCGGCGGCTGATCTTCTTTGGGAGACATGCCGGTATCGCCGGGATGGTCGAGTCCCTATGGGCGTTGGGAAAACGGTTGGACTGGGAAGGGATTCTCAATCCCTTTAGCGCGCTGCGCCACACGTACCAGTACGACGGTCTGGCGGAGTGCAAGGAGGCCGTTTCCAAAGTTGGCGAGGAGATCAAAGCCAAAGGCCTGCCTGATTCGATGGCCCCCTTGATCTTTGGCATCGCCGGGTATGGAAACGTCGCCCGCGGGGTCTGGGAGATCCTCAATCTCCTGCCCATTGAGGAGATAGAACCCAAAGAGGTCGCCTCCCTGGCTGAAAGATCAGACCACAACGCAAACGTCATTTACAAGGTGGTCTTCAAGGAAGAACATACGGTGGATCCCATCTCACCTGAGGGTCGCTTTGACCTGCAAGAGTTCTACGATCACCCAGAGAAATATCAAGGCAAGTTCGAGAGTTACGTGCCCTATCTGACGATGATCGTGAACTGTATCTACTGGGAGGAGAAATACCCCAGACTTGTCACTAAGGAATATCTCAAGCGACTGTACGGCGCGGGCAAGCCTCGTCTGCGTGTCATTGGCGACATCAGTTGCGACCTCGAAGGGGCCATTGAGTGCACCGTCCACTGCACCGAAGCGGACGAAGCCGTCTTTGTCTACAACCCCTTCACTGGCGAAGCGACGGACGGCTACGAGGGAGAAGGGCCGGTGGTGATGGCGGTGGACATCCTGCCCAGCGAGTTGCCGCGGGACGCTTCGGTTTATTTCAGCGGTGTGCTCCAAGAGTACATCCCGGCCATCGCTAGGGCCGACTATTCGGTGCCCTTCGAGCGACTGGGCCTTCCGCTGGAGATCAAAAGGGCTGTCATCGCTTACCAGGGGGAACTGACGCCGGACTACCGGTATATTGAGGAGTTCATTGGGGAGTAGGTAAGGATACAAGTAGATAAACATACAAGGAGATAAGAGTAACTATGAAAAAGATTCTCGTTCTCGGCGCTGGCATGGTGGCAGGCGCCCACACCCGGTATTTGCTGGACCAGCCGGATTTCCACGTCACTGTGGCCAGCCGCACCCTCAGCAAGGCCCAGGATATTATCAGGGGCCATCCTAAAGGGGAAGCCCGCCAACTGGACGTGACCGACAAAACAGCCCTGGAGGACTTGATCCGCCAGGCAGACCTGGCCGTTAGCCTCTTGCCCTATGTCTATCATCCCACTGTTGCCAGGTTGTGCATCAAACACCGCAAACACATGGTCACCACGTCCTACGTCCAGGAGCAGATGGCTCAATTGGACGGGGCAGCGAAAGAAGCGGGCGTCATCCTGCTGAACGAAATCGGCGTGGATCCCGGCATTGATCACATGGCTGCCATGAAGATCATCCACCACGTTCAGAAGAACGGCGGGGAGATCACCAGTTTCACCTCCTGGTGCGGCGGGTTGCCAGCGCCGGAGGCTAACACCAATCCCTTTGGCTACAAGTTTTCCTGGAGCCCCAGAGGGGTGCTCCTGGCGAGTAAGAACTCGGCCCACTATCTGAGGGATGGCGAGGAAGTGTTCGTCCCTGGCGAGGAACTGTTCGACGACTACTGGACTGTGCCCGTGGAGGTGGAGGGGGAAGTGATAGATTTCGAGGGCTACCCTAACCGAGATAGCCTCCCCTACATGGAGACCTACGGCATCACCTCGACCAAGAGCATGTTCCGAGGCACCTTGCGCAACGTGGGATGGTGCCAGACGCTGCGAAAGATTGCGGACCTGGGCCTGCTGGACGAAGAGGAATGGGACAACCTTGCCGGGCTGACCTTCGCCCAATTCACGGCCAATCTCGCCGGCAGCAGCGGCGACCTCAAGGAAGACCTGGCTGCCTATTTGGATGTTGAGCAAGATTCGCTGGTGATGAACAACTTGGAGTGGCTGGGCCTTCTGAGCGACGATCCACTGCCCCTGGAAAAGGCCGCCCCGGTAGACATCCTGACCGCTCACATGCTGGAGAAGATGCAGTACGAGGAGGGCGAACGGGATATGCTCATCTTGCAGCACGAGTTCATCGCTGAATACCCCAGTCGCAAGGAAAAGATCATAGCCACAATGGTTGACTTTGGGATTCCCCACGGCGATACTTCCATGTCCCGGACAGTCGGCCTGCCGGCGGCTATCGGCGTCAGGGTGATCCTGGAGGGCAAGGTCAATCTGACTGGCGTGCAAACGCCTGTGGTTCCCGGGATCTACGAACCTGTGCTGGAAGAGTTGGAGCAGCTAGACATACGCCTCACCGAGAAATGGGAAGCACTTTGAGATGAGAAAGAGAGGCTATTAATATGACGGAAAGAGTATCCTATCGGAGTGTTTCCCTGTGGAGGGACGTGGAAGAGGAACAGTGGAACAACTGGCACTGGCAGATCGCCAACAGGATCACGACAGTTGATGATCTGAGCCAGGTGATCAACCTCACAGACGAGGAAAAGGAGGTCATCGAAAAGTCACTGAACACTCTGCGGATGGCGATTACGCCCTACTACTCCAGCCTGATGGCCCCTGACGATCCCGCCTGCCCGATCAGGATGCGGGCTGTACCCACGACCCTCGAAACGAATATCAGTCCCGAGGATATGGTTGATCCCTTGCACGAGGACGCGGACTCGCCCGCGCCAGGGCTGACCCACCGCTACCCAGACCGGGTGCTGTTTTTGGTCACGGATCAGTGCGCCATGTACTGCCGCCACTGCACCCGGCGGCGAATGGCCGGGGAGACGGATAGTCCGCTCCCGCAAACGGAGATTGACGAGATGCTTGCTTACGTGCGAAGCACTAAGGAGGTGCGCGATGTACTTCTGAGCGGTGGCGATCCACTGACCCTGTCAACCGACAGGCTGGAATATATTGTGGCCAAACTCCACGAGATCCCCCACGTCGAGATCGTTCGCTACGGCTCTAACGTACCGGTGGTGCTGCCTCAGCGGATCACCGACAATCTGTTGGAGATGATGAAGAAGTACCAACCAGTTTGGCTCAACACCCACTTTGATCACCCCAAGGAGCTCACACCAGAGTCCCGGCAGGCTTTGGCTAGGCTGGCCGATGCTGGCTTCGTTTTGGGCAACCAGAGCGTGCTGTTGAAAGGGGTCAACGACTGCCCCTACATTATGAAGGAACTGGTCCAGCGGTTGGTGCAGAACCGCGTCCGGCCTTACTACCTTTACCAGTGCGACCTGTCTCGGGGAATTGCCCATTTCCGCACCTCTATCGGTAAGGGGATAGAGATCATCGAACATCTGCGGGGGCACACCTCTGGCTTTGCCGTGCCTCAATTCATTGTGGACGTTCCCGGGGGAGGCGGCAAGACCCCTGTTAACCCCTGCTACGTGTTGAGCAGAAGCGAGCGCACGGTGATCTTCAGGAACTACGAAGGGGTGATCTCCAAATACGTAGAACCCGATGATACGGGTTTCGGCGGTTGCCCGGAGGAATGCCATATATGTGAAGATCGAAAGCAGCGTGGCCTCGACCCTGGTGTTGGCCTTGCCAGTATCTTCAGCGGTGACATGGACAGCCTGGAGCCGGCTAACCTTGCCCGACACAAGAGAAGCAAAAACAATGAGCAGTGAACAACAAACGTAAGCGTTCAGACCTCCGAGGTTTTGGTCGTGGTTTGGCCTGGAAAGTGAGTGATGTGCCATTCAGAGTTGCCAAAAGAGCACTGCTTTGTAAACCTCGGAGGTCTTGTGGAGCGTTTTCCCCACTCCTCTGAACGCTTACGACTCACTTTGTACCTCCTGGGTTTAGATTTTAGATTCTTTATGGGCTTCGTCTCGTCCTGCGCAACGCGCGTGGGTTCAGAAGACACTGTCCACCTCCTCTCCACCTCCACTAGTGTGGGCAAAAGCACCGTGAGCCACCGCGTCGAGCCAACCCTGGAGCCAGAGACGCGCTCCCGGATGTACCACCCGGGCCAGGGCGAAAATGAAGTCGCGGTGATGGCGGAAACGGGTCATCTCGTCCTCGTCGTCTGCTGGAATCACCTGCTCCATAGCCTGGATAGTCATCGCGACGTTCTGCTCCGGCTGGCTCAGCCAGTCGAGGGCCACGTTCTGGTAGGGGAAGGCTTTGATTTGGGCCAGCAGCGTCTTCCTCGGCCCAGCGCTCGTCCCAGCCCTCGGGGTCATAGATGGAGATCAGTGGACAGCCGCCGTCGTCGTGGTGCCAATGCCAGCCGTGCTCCTCGCCAGCCCCAATAGCCGCTTTGACCTCCTGGTGCATAGCCTGGCAGATGGGGCAGTCGTCGTCGAAGAACTCGGCCAGGCGGTCGGCATGGATGGGGTTGGGCTCTCCCTTTTGCTCGGCCCAGATCAGTTCACGAGGGGCACAACCGTGCAGTTCCTGGGGGCTGAAGAACCAGTCGTGGTACATTGCACAATGAACAAATATCATTTGTCTTGACCGCCCGCTTGGTGCTGAATTCTACACCGACCTG
>JAUWOI010000331.1 GCA_030612185.1 Anaerolineae bacterium | reverse complement strand
TGTTCTTGAGAATCGAGGCCTTTGACTGAACAAATCTTTATCTACCTTTTAATTTTCTTTGCGTCTCTGCGCCTCTGCGTTGAAGCTTTTGATTTTTTCAGTAGAGTCATGATTTCAATCGTCGGCGGGGCGACAGGTTTGATGTCGCAGTCGTGAGGTGAGAGCACCCATTGGTTCAATCCTCTTTATTCGCTGTCATATTGAGCGGGAAGTCATTCTTTTACGGTCCCTGAGGGCTTCAGTGCATTCAGTGCTCTCAGTGGATCAGTGGTTCTGAGGCGGGGGAGTTGTCCGGCATCACCGACAGGGAGTTGCGGGAGATACGACGGTCGTTGGAGGAGGAGTTATGAGCAGACCCAATGTCTTTATCAGTTACAGCCACGACTCTCCCGAACACGTTGATCGTGTTCTGGCTCTGGCTGACCGGCTCATCCAGGATGGCATCAACTGCACCCTTGACCAGTATGAGATTTCACCTCCAGAGGGCTGGCCAAAATGGATGGATAGGCACATCGCAAAATCCGACTTTGTCATCGTGGTATGCACTGAAGCGTACTACCGCCGCGTCATGGGGGAAGAGGAGCCGGGCAGAGGCCGTGGTGTCAGATGGGAAAGCACCTTGGCCTACCAGCACATTTACAGCGCCGATGCAGAGACTACTCGATTCATTCCTGTATTGTTCAAGTCGGGCAAGGCTGAATACATTCCTACACCTTTGCAGGGCGCGACATACTACCCCGTTGATACAGAACAAGGCTACGAAGATCTCTATCGCCGCCTCACCGACCAACCCCGCACCATAAAGCCCAAACTCGGTAAACTGCGGAGGCTCCCACCCCGGGGGCGAAAACCCGATTTTCTCACAGCCGAGGTAGCCGGACCGGACAAAATCTCCATCAGCCGGTTGCCCATCACCGGGCGGAACCTCTTTGGCCGCCAGGCGGAACTAGGGCTGCTGGACCAGGCCTGGGCCGATACCGGCACCAACGTGCTCAGCCTGGTGGCCTGGGGCGGGGTGGGCAAGTCGGCCCTGGTCAACCACTGGCTGCGCGGGATGGCCGGGGACCATTACCGGGGCGCGAAGCGAGTCTACGGCTGGTCCTTCTACAGCCAGGGCACCAGCGAGCGGGCGGTCTCGGCCGACCTGTTCATCGCATCGGCCCTGACCTGGTTCGGCGACCCCGACCCCACCCAGGGCTCTCCCTGGGATAAGGGGGAACGGCTGGCCCGGCTGGTCAAAGCGCAACGCACGCTGTTGCTGCTGGACGGGCTGGAGCCGTTGCAGTTCCCGCCCGGCCCGCAGGAGGGCAAACTGAAGGACCAGGCCCTGCAGGCGCTGCTGCGTGAACTGGCCGCGCTCAACCCGGGGCTGTGTGTGATCTCCACCCGGTTGCCGGTGACCGACCTGGAGCATTTCCAGGGGAGCACGGCCCGGCGCATCAATCTTGAACACCTCTCGCCCCAGGCCGGGGCCGAGATCCTCAAGGCGCAGGGTCTCAAAGGGGACCAGGCCGACCTGGAGCAGGCCGCCAGCGACTTTGGCGGCCACGCCCTGGCGCTGACGCTGCTAGGCAGTTTGCTCAGAGATGCCTACGATGGGGACGTCCGCTGCCGGGGCGAAGTTGGCTCCCTGGAAGAAGAGATGCGGCATGGCGGCCACGCCCGGCGGGTGATGGCCTCTTATGAAAAGTGGTTTGGCGCAGGGCCAGAACTGGCCGTGCTGCGGATGCTGGGGTTGTTCAACCGGCCCGCCGACGGCCCTGCGGTGGCCGTCCTCAGTGCCCCTCCGGCCATCCCGGGCCTGACCGACAGGTTGCAGGATTTGAGCGAGCGCGACTGGCGGCTGGTTCTGGCTAAACTGCGCCGGGCCGGGCTCCTGGCCGAGAAAGACCCGGCCCAGCCCGACATCCTGGACGGTCACCCACTGGTGCGGGAGCATTTTGGCCAGCGACTGCGGCAAGAGCAGTCCGAGGCCTGGCGGGAGGGCAACAACCGGCTCTACGAGCACCTTAAGGCCGTAGCCCCAGAACTGCCCGACACCATTGAGGAGATGGCCCCCCTCTACGCAGCGGTGGCCCACGGCTGCCAGGCACTTCGCTACCAAGAAACATATGACGAAGTGTACCGAAGGCGAATTTGTAGAGGAAATGAGTACTTCAACTCGAACAAGCTTGGCGCGATAGCAGCTGAGTTGTCAGTACTTGCGGGCTTCTTCGAGCCACTCTGGCGCAAATGTGTGCAAGACCTTAGAGCAGATAGCAAAGGGGCTATTCTGAATCAATCTGGCTTCTGTCTCCGGGCGCTGGGCCGGCTGGCGGAGGCGGCCCAGCCCATGCAGGCCGGGCTGGAGGCGGCAATTGCGCGAGAGCACTGGACAAATGCTGCCCAGGCTGCCGAAAACCTCAGCGAACTCTACCTGACCAGCGGCGACTTGGCCCATGCCGCGGCTTACGCCCAACAGGACATGAACCTGGCCGACCGCAGCGGCGATGGCTTTCGGCGGATGGCCAGCCGGACGACTCTGGCCGATGGGCTGCACCAGGCGGGCCGCCTGGCGGAGGCGGAAGCCGCCTTCCGCGAGGCCGAGGAGATGCAAAAGGAGAACCAGCCGCAGTTCCCGCTCCTCTACTCCCTCCAGGGCTTTCGGTACTGCGACCTGCTGCTGGGCCAGGGGAAGTACCGGGAGGTGCAGAGCCGGGCCGGTCAGACGCTGGAATGGGTAAAACAAGGTGGCCTGGGTCTTCTCACCATCGCCCTGGATCACCTCTCCCTGGGGCGGGCTCACCTGCTGCAGGCCCGGCAGGAGGGAACAGGCCCTTCGGCGGAGTATATCCCGAGCGAAGCCGAGGGACTCAGGATAAGTTTCTCCCAGGCCGCGGCCCACCTGGAGCGGGCGGTGGATGGCCTGCGGCAGGCGGGGACGCGGGATCACCTGCCTCGTGGCCTGCTGGCCCGGGCGGAACTGCGCCGGGCTATGGGCTCCCTGGACCGGGCCCGGGCCGACCTGGAGGAGGCGCTGTCCATCGCCACGCGCGGAGGGATGCGGTTGTTTGAGGCGGACTGCCACCTGGAGTATGTCCGGCTGCACCTGGCCTGTGGTGAGCAGGAAAACGCGCGGGAGAGTCTGGCCAAAGCGAAGGGAATGGTTGAGGAGATGGGGTATCATCGGAGGGGTGGGGAGGTGGCTGAGTTGGAGGGGGAGTTGGAACCACTGAGACCCTAAGGGTTTTGCCCAAGATCGTGTATGTAAACACCATTTTTCGCTAGCGTAACGGCTCTTCTTGCCAAATTCTGCACGAAAACCCTTAGGGTCTGGTGACTGACCACGCGAAATCCCTCTTTTCTAAGTTGACGCGCATGGGGTTCAGCCCCGCGTAGGCCGCGTGCCCGGGAACGGTTTCGACAGGCCAGGGTGCGCCTGAGCCTCTTCGGCCCCAACCCCAGCGACCAGGCGGCGAAGAACCGGGCTGTGTACTTCCTCCTGCGCGTGTGTCTAGAGTTGGAGCAAACTGGCAGCGTTCAGTTGAATCCAACGGTTTGACACAATGACTACAGTAGGGCATAATACACTTACTGGGCATGGCTCAATCTGCGATCTAGTTGGGATCGCGGCTAATGCCTATGCCAACGGAGGGCTGAATTGGACACAGCGTCCATTCTGAATCTGTTCAAGCGGGCGGCACGAGAAAGACAACTCAAGATTTCCCTACACGCGGCTGAGGAAGCGTTGGCTGAGCACATCACCCGCCCCGAGATAGAAGCAGCCATGCTCAACGCGCAACTGCTTGAGGATTACCCGGATTGGTGGTTGGGGCCGTCGTGCCTGATATACGGTCAGACTGAGGCTGAGCGCAACCTGCACATCGTCGCGTCCTACTCGGGCCTGCCAGTTACGATCATCACCGTATATGAGCCCCGCCCACCTAAATGGATCACGCCCACCTTGCGAGGAGGTCACAGGCGATGAATTGCGTTGTTCAGGGATGTCCCGGTGAGATGGAAGAGCGCCGGATCGTCCATACGTTCGTGCGAAACGGAAAGCCTATGGTAGTGGAAGACTTGCCGGCCTTGGTCTGCCCAGTATGTGGATACACAGTGCTGGATTTGCACGTGCTGGATACGCTGTTTGCTCTTGATCCGGAAACCGAACAGCCGGTGAGACGAGCTCCCGTGTTCCGTCTGTCACTGGCTCCAGCCACATAGGGTTCTGTCGTTCCACCTCTTCAGCCCCAACCCTAGCGAGGGCCATCGCCTTTGCCTCCGACGCCACGCTGTGAGACGAGGTGGAGACCCGCGTCAGGGCGCATTGGGACCACCCGCGCTGACGTGTTCACTATGCCAATGGGACAGTGCGGGTTGATGAGCCGAAGCAGACACCCATCCCCACCCATACCCCGACGCCCCGGATCCTCCACGCAAGCAGGCAGATCCCAGTGCCTTTGCAGCAAACACCATTTGTGATACCATACTCGCGGAATCCAGACAGCGGATGAACCATGCTTCAAGTCAACAATCTCTCCAAAGCCTACGGTGACGACGTGATCCTGGAAAACGTCTCTTTCGTCGTCAACCCCGGCGAGCGGGTGGGGCTCGTCGGTCCGAACGGCTGCGGCAAGACGACGTTGCTGCGGATCGTCGTCGGCCAGGATCAGCCGGACCGGGGCAGTGTGCGCTTTTCGCCTGCCGATGTGACCGTCGGCTACCTGGCCCAGGCTCTGGAGTTTGAGCCCGGCGCGACCGTCGGCGACGTGATGCGCCAGGCCGTGGAGGGTTTGCGCGAGGCCGAGCGGCAGGTAGAGGCGCTGGCCCAGCAGATAGCCGTCGCCCAGGGCGATGAGTTACCCCCTCTGATGGAGGAATACGGTGATACGCTGGCCCGCCTCGAGGCCGCTGGCGGCTACGGACTGTCCCACGACATAAACGCTGTCCTGGCCGGGCTGGGGCTCGATACCGTGGGCCAGGCCACGCCGGTGGCCATCCTCAGCGGCGGGCAAAAGACCCGGCTCGGCCTGGCCCGCCTGCTGCAGACTCGCCCCCGGCTCCTGCTGCTCGACGAGCCGACCAACCACCTGGACATCGAGGCCCTGGAGTGGCTGGAACGCTTTTTGGCCGGCTACGACGGCGCTGTGCTCGTCGTCTCCCACGACCGCACGCTGCTCGACCGCACCGTGCACACGATCCTGGAACTAAACCCGCTCAGCCACGCCGTCACGGCCTACCCCGGCAACTACAGTGACTACTGGCGGACCAAAGAGCGAGAACGAGGGAAACAGTGGGTGGCCTACAAAGACCAACAAGAGCGTTTCGCCCGCATGGAGGCCGAGGGGCGGGGGTGGGCGGGACACGCCCGGGGGATTGAGCGAGAGACGACCCACTATCACTATCGTAAGATCGCCAAGGGTTTGGCCCGGCGGGCGGTGGTGCAGAAGCGGCGGCTGGAGCGGCTGCTCGCATCGGG
>JAUWOI010000358.1 GCA_030612185.1 Anaerolineae bacterium | reverse complement strand
GTCCAATAGCAGCGACCGTGCCATCGTCATTGTAGCGCACGTCGTAGAAGCGTGGCACGTAGACGCCAGGGATGCACGCCAGCGCACACAATTGCGCTTCTCGTGGCTCCCCGCGCGTCTCCTGGTAGGCCCGCACCAGTTCGACGACAGCCTCCTCCCCATCGCCGATGACGAAAGCGTCTACAAAGTCAACGACAGGCTCCGGGTTGAACGTCGCGTGGCCGCCAGCGACGATGAGCGGATGCCGCTCGTCCCGCTCGCCGGCCCGCAGCGGGAGAGCCGCCAGATCAAGCATCTCCAGCAGGTTGGTGTAGAGTTGCTCATAAGGCAGGCTGAAGCCAATGACGTCAAAATCGGCCAAGGGCCGCTTGCTTTCCAGGCTGTAAAGCGGGATGCGCGCCTCACGCATCGCCGCGATCATATCCACCCACGGCATGTAGGCTCGCTCGGCCAGCACGTCCGGCAGCGCGTTGAGTATGTCGTAGAGGATCGCCAGCCCCAGGTTAGACATTCCCAGGTCGTAGATATCGGGAAAGGCCAGGCAGACGCGGGTGGGCGTGGCTTCCCAGTCCTTGACAATACTGTTGTACTCGCCGCCGACGTAACGGCCTGGCTTCTGCACCGTGGGCAGGATACGCTCCAGCCGTTCCAGGTCAATCTGCATCACACGTGTCCAGCCGCCTCAAACCGACAAGAGACGGTCACGAGCCTTCCACTATGGTGATCTTTTCTATCACGTCACCGGCGGCGATGGACTGGACGACGTCCATCCCTTCAATCACTTGACCAAAAGCAGTGTACGCTCCATCCAGGAAGGGCGTCGGGGCCAGGGTGATGTAGAACTGGCTGCCGCTAGAGGCACGGGTAGGGTTCACCTGGTCCGACTGTCGGGCCATAGCAATAGCGCCCTCGACGTGGAGTAACTGAATCTCCGCCGGTACGGTGTAGCCGGGCCCACCACCACCGGTGCCCGCCGGATCGCCTCCTTGGATGACAAAATCCGGCTCTACGCGGTGGAAAGTCAGACCGTCGTAAAAGCCCTGCTGGACCAGGAAGACGAAGTTGTTGACAGTCTGCGGGGCGGCACTGGCGTCGAGTTGGACGACGATGTCGCCTTTGACCGTCGAGATGGTGGCGACGTAGGTCTTGCCGGGATCAATCTGCATCGCCGGGGGCGCGCTGTACATGTCGTTGCGGTCGGCAAGGTTTGCAGGCATCGAGGTAGATCTCCTTTCTGTTTTGCCCGGTCCCACGGTAAACCAGAGGGCCACACCAATCAGCAAGATGGCCACGGCTGCACCGCCAATCCACCACCAAAAGCGGGCAGGCGTGGTCGAAGACGCAGCCGGCGACCGTGGGCGTCTTTTTTTCTTCTTGGCTGGCTTTCTCCTCTTGGACATAGGAACCCCTTTCTGTCACTTCTCCCAAAATTCGTATCTTTCAACATGTCACAGTATACTACACATAACGCGAATTGCAATTCCCAGTCCCCATCCTTCCGAATAAAACCACGAGTAAGGACGTTGAAGGGATAGAAAGGACAGTCGGTGGAGTGAGCAGCCAGTCAGCGCAGTCAGCAGAAACCGAACTCGAGCTGATCACCCAGGCCCAGCGTGGAGACAGGCGGGCCTTTGGTGAACTGGTCCGCCGCCACCGAGAGGGAGTCGTCAACGTGGTATACCGGATGTGTGGGGAAACGAATCTGGCAGAGGACGCGGCACAAGAGGCCTTCATCCGCGCCTGGCAGCATCTCCCCGGTTATCAACCTCGATCACCTTTCCGCAACTGGGTATATCGCATCGCCACCAACGTCGCGCTGGACGCGCTGCGCCGCGAACGGGAGACGGTGGACGTAGACACGCTGCCGCGGGCCGCTTCAGATGAGGGGCCGGAGACCACGTTGGAAGGAAAAGAGCGGGGCGAGCGAGTGCGACAGGCGGTGCTGGCGTTGCCGCCGGCCAGCCGCGCGGTGCTGGTATTGCGGGAGTACGAGGGACTCTCGTATCGGGAGATCGCCGACACGCTGGGCATTCCCATTGGCACGGTGATGTCGCGATTGAACTACGCCCGCAACCGGCTGCGCGAGTCGCTGGCTCCCTATCTGGAGGATCTGGAGGTGCTATGACCGAACACGTCACAGCCTGGCTGGCAGCGTACCACGACGGCGAGTTGCGAGGGCTCCGATTGCGACAGGTAGAGACACACCTGGCGCACTGCGAGACGTGTCGCACAGAACTAGAGGCGCTACAGGCATTGACAGCACTTCTGCAGAAAAGCCCTGTAGCCGAGGTCATCACATCACCCGATCGCTTCGTGGCGCAGGTCGGGCTACGGTTGCCCCGCCGTCCGGTGCAACCGGCATGGCAGAGAACGTTGGAGGCCGGTTGGCGACTGGCACCGGTGGGACTGCTCGGCGCATGGGCCTTCGGCCAGGCAGTGTTTTTCGTGGCCGGGATAGTGACGGGCGCGCTGCGGATGGGCCTGGGAGGCGACGTAGTGGCGGGATTATTGCCCGTTTCGCAGCAAAGGCTATGGCTGTCCGAGATCTTCAGTCTCTCAAACGTTGGACTGAACGATGCCGGCAGGATTGTGCTACGGATGCTAAGCAATGGGGGGCCGTTAGGCTGGGGCATTACGCTGCATCTGGCACTGTCGGCCGTGATCGGACTGCTGTATTGCAGTTGGCTGGCCAGTTGGTGGGCTCGCCGCCGGCATAGAACACAGATTTCAGGACATTAACGGATAAAACAGCGAGGAAAGGAGCAAACTAGATATGGATCACATAAAAGTCTTAAAGCGAGCCTGGGAGATCACCTGGCGCTATCGAGTACTGTGGATCTTCGGCATCATCCTGGCGCTGACCGCGGGTGGCGGCGGTGGCGGCAACGGGCCACAGGCTACTTTCGGCGGCAACGGCGGTGGCAACGGCAATGGCAATGGTGGTTTTCCCCCACCCGGCGATTTTTCTATGCCGGAGATTCCGCCACAGGTCGTGGCCACGCTGATCGCCATCGGCGTCGCGCTGGCGTGCGTGATCGTTTTTCTGATCGTCGTGGCAACGATAGTGCGCTACGTGGCGGAGACGGCGCTGATACGGATGGTGGACGATCACGAAGAGACGGGGGAGCAGCGCAGCGTGCGCCAGGGGTTCCGGCTGGGCTGGTCGCGTACCGCGCTGCGGCTTTTCCTGATTGACCTGCTGATTGGTCTGCCGGTGGCGGTGGTGTTCATCCTGCTGTTCCTGATGCCTAGTGCCCTGCTGCTGCTATCAGTGCTGGCGCTGGCGACGTACAGCACAATCGCTGGGGTGATCGGCATAATTGCCTCAATTGGTCTGATCCTCCTGCTTGTTCTGCTGATCATCGTCGTCGCCGCGATACTCTCGCCGCTGATGCAGTTCTTCCGGCGGGCGTGCGCGCTGGAGGAGGTGGGGGTGATCGAAGCGATACGCCGGGGCTACGACATCGTGAGGCGGCACCTGAAGGACGTGGCGCTCATGTGGCTCATCATGGTCGGGCTGGGCCTCGGCTGGACGATCGCGATGATCCCAGTCATGATCTTGCTCCTGATCACGGGAATAATGCTGGGTGGTTTTCCGGCGCTGTTGATAGGCGGGCTGGCCAGCCTGGCCTTTGAGGGAGCAGTGCCGTGGATCCTGGCGGGCGCGGTCGGGTTCCCGATCTTTATCCTGGTGGTAGCGGTGCCGGGGCTGTTCCTGGGTGGGTTGATGGAGGTGTTCAAGTCCAGTACATGGACATTGACCTACCGGGAGTTGCGCGCTCTGGAGGGCTTGGAGACAGAGACTGAGACTGAAGAGTGGTCCGAGTTGGACGAGCCAGGTACTGCTTGATATCCAGGCCCATCGCTACGCATTCGTCTCCTGCACCAACTGTGGCTATACTGAAGTGTACAACTTACGCACGCTGGAGGGCAAGGACGATTTGGGGACGTTTCTCGAAGTCCTTTTCTCGAACTAACCTGTCCTGGCAACACGACAAAGCCGGCCCTCGCTCTGAGGGCCGGCTCGTCGTTTCCGGCCAGCCGATGATTGAAATCACCGGCTGATACCACGAGCAGAGCGCCGCCTCACTCTGCCTGAGCGGTCGGCTCGCGGGCTGCCAAGTCAATACGTTGCCCATCCTCCAACGTCACTCGCCAAGCCGGCACCCAGGCCAGGCCGCAGAATTCGACCGCCACGTCGGCGCGGCGGGGGGGCACCTCTACTTCCTCAACCTCCTCCAGCGTATCCGCCCAGCGGTCACTGATCTCGGCCGCCTGCTCCTTCCATTCTTCCCCCAGAGCCTCTAGTTGCCCCTCCAGGTCCTCAATCGCCTCCACCGATTCCTCGACGTCCGCCTGGGCCTTCCTGGACAGCGTTCGCTTGCGACTGGCGCGGGAGATCATAGACGACGACCGCCTCCCGCCGAACAGATTAAACACCGATTCGCCCAACGACAGGAGTTCCTCCCGCTTGCGGGCCGACACATCTTCCTCGTCCTCGGCCAGTTCCCGCTTCTCGCGACGCAGTGTACCTTGCACGCGGGATATCTTCTGCTTCATGCGGGCACGGGCCTTCTTCAGTTCGGCGTCCCGTTTCTGGCGGGCCTCCTCCTCGCAGCGCACGCGGAAATCACGGCGGCTTTCCCCCACCGCGCCGTACAACTTGAGCGTCGGGTTGTGCAGGATAGTGACAGACACATTGTGGTAGAGATAATCGGCGAAGTCCTTCTCCAACCGCTTCAGGTCGCGCGAACGGGCCAGCGCCGATGGTACCGGCGCGTAGACCCCCTCTCCCACCGGCCTCGGCGAAAGGTCATCCTCGCCCACCCTGGCCTCTCCCCGGTCCCAATCCACCCCCATAACCCCCTCGCCAGGCTGCACCAGCCGCGCCACGGCCTCTTGATGATCCACATCCCGCCTCCGATCCAGCATCCGTACCGTGCCCAGCGCCAGCAGGTGGGGCGTATAGACCAGCCGCCGCTCCCGCGCCAGCACCGGTTGCCCGGCCCGCTCCTCGTGGCGGTGCAGCGCCCACTCGAAGGCAATCGTCGACGGGAGAAAGACCTGGGGAACATCAGGAGGAAGCGTCGGCGGGCCAGCACTCAGCCCCTCCACTCC
>JAUWOI010000515.1 GCA_030612185.1 Anaerolineae bacterium | reverse complement strand
GCGGCCGAGTTCGAGTTCACGCTGGAGACGATGGAGCGTGCCCGGTATGGGTGGGGGGAAGAGCGGCGGGAACTGGTTTGCGAGTCCTGTGGCGCGGTGGTCACCGTCGCGCCGGACACACTGACGAGTACCTGCGCCTTCTGTGGCTCTAACCGCGTCCTGGCCCGCAACGGCACCGGCGACGTCCTCCGGCCGACGTCGCTGATCCCTTTCGTCGTTGACCAGCGGCGATGCCAGGCGCAGGTTACGGAGTGGCTGGGCCGGGGCTGGATGCACCCGCAGGAACTGCGCAGCGTGCGCGCGCTGAAGGAGATGACCGGCATCTATTTCCCCTTCTGGACCTTCGACACTCACATCCGGGCCGACTGGAAGGCGGAGGTCGGCACTGCAAGGACCAAGAGGCACTACGAGAACGGGAAGTGGAAAACACGCACCGTCATTGAGTGGGCGTGGCGGTCGGGGCAGGTGCATCTGCCGATCAACGACCACCTGGTAGCAGGGACAGCGCAAGTCAGCCGGGTCATCCTGCGCAAGGTGGCCCAGTTCGCCCTGCACGGGTTGGTGGAGTACACCTCCGGTTACCTGGCCGGATGGCAGGCCAAGACCTACGACGTGCTACTGCCACAGGCCTGGGAGATCGCCAAAGAGGAGATGCGGGAAGGGTCCAAGCGCGCGTGCTACAGAGACACTGGTTCCTCCCACGTGCGCAACTTTCGGATGACGGCGGATTTTGCCGACGAGCGCTGGCGCTACATCCTCCTGCCGCTCTACCTATCCTCCTATCGCTTCGATGGCCGCACGTTCCAGGTGATGGTCAACGGGCAGACGGGCAAGGTGGCGGGACAGAAGCCGGTCGCCTGGCTGCGGGTCTGGCTGGTCATCGCGGCACTGCTCTCGCCGGGCGCGTTCCTGGGGCTGGCAGGGCTGCTGACGTTAGCGCTGGGAGGCATCGGCGTCTTCGGGCTGGTGTTGGGATTTATCCTGCTGGTGGCAGGGCTGATCGGGGCGATCTTCGTCTTCCAGAAAGCACGGGCATCGGAGGAGGTATGAGCGGAGGAGCGGAGGAGCGGAGGAGCAGGGGAGCAGGGGAGCAGGGGGGCAAGAGGCAGGAGGCGAGATGGAAGAGCGAGCGGTGACGGATGTGGCGGCGGTGTGGGGCGTGCCGCTGACGGCGGTGCATTGCGGCCATTGTGGGGAGGCGCACCTGGTGCCAGGGCTTGCCCTGAGCAAAGTCGAAGGGCCTGTCCTGAGCGAAGCCGAAGGAGCGGCGCTTCCATCGCGCTGCCCTTTCTGTCTTCAGGGACCAGTCGCGCCCCAGCCAGCCTACCTGCGGGAGGAGCCGCCTGAGCAGGTTCTGCCCTACGGGGTCTCAGAGCGGCAACTGGCCAACGTTCTGGACCGGTGGTCGAGGGGGGTCTGGTTTCGTCCTAACGATCTGAGGGCCAGCGTGCTGAAACGGCGCGCGCACCGTTATCTCATCCCGCTTTGGCTGGTGGATGGCCGGGTCGAGGCAGCCTGGCGGGCGGACGTGGGTTTCGACTACCAGGTGGTGAGTTACGAGGACCGGTACAGCGAGGGGGCGGGCTGGAGTTCGCAGGAAGTGACGGAGACGCGGGTGCGTTGGGAACCGCGCGTAGGTCGCCTCAACCGCACCTACGAGAACGTAGCCGCCCCCGCGCTCGACGATCACCGCGCGCTGATGGCCCGTCTAGGCAACTTTGACCTGGGCCAGCGCACCGGTTACAACCCGGAGGCAGTGGCTGGCGCTGTCGTGCGTATTCCCTCGCTGGAACCGGAAGCCGCCTGGCCCGGCGTGGAGGCCGCCCTCGTCCGCGCTGCCGAGGCGGAGTGCGGGCAGGCCGCCAGCGCCGACCACATCCGTGACTTCGCGCTCCAGGCAGAGTACGGCGACCTGAACTGGACGCTGCTTCTCCTGCCGGCCTACATCACCTGGTACCAGGAGGGAGAGCACATCTGGCCGGTGCTCGTCAACGGGCAGAGCGGGCGCGTGAGCGGGGCACGGCGGGCATCGGCACGCAAGGCGAACACCACGTCGTTGGTGCTTGGCGCTGTGGCCCTGCTCCTGTTTCTGGTGGGGGGCGGGTTGTCGCTGCTGGGCGCGGTCTTCCCACCGGCAGTGGTCCTGGGTGGGATGATCCTGGTCATCGGCCTGTTGCTGGCAGTTGTCGCGCCCATCCCTGCCATCGGCGTTTGGGTCTTCAACCGGCGGTCCTCTTCAGGTGACCAGAACCATGTCTGACTAGGCCCGACCATCCGCTGTGGTAGTGGACACATCCCGCAGTCCGTACGCTCGCTTGCGGCCCGTGCCGCTGACCACCGTCACGCTCGCTGACGGTTTCTGGACGCCGCGCCGGCGGGTCAATCGGGAGGTCACGCTTCCCTCGCAGTATCGCCTCCTCGAGGAGACCGGCCGGATTGATAACTTCCGCCGCGCGGCAGGCAAGTTGGATGTCCCCTTCCAGGGCAGGTACTACAACGACTCCGACGTCTACAAATGGCTTGAAGCGGTCGCGTGGACGCTCGCTGCCGACGCCGGCCACACCCTGCGGGCCGAGCCTCAGGACGAAGCCCTGGTGCAGATGGCCAACACTGTGATCGCTGAGATCGCCGATGCGCAACAGCCCGACGGTTACCTCAACACCTACTTCACACACGATATGGGTACTGAGCGCTGGACCAATCTGCGCGATAAACACGAACTGTATTGCGCCGGGCACCTGATCCAGGCCGCCGTCGCCCACCACCGCGCCACCGGGGATGGCCGCCTCCTCCACATCGCCCGCCGCCTGGCCGACCACATCTGCGACCTCTTCGGGCCGCGAGAGGAGGGCAAGCGGGCCGGAACTCCCGGCCACCCAGAGATCGAGATGGCGCTGGTTGAGTTGGCGCGTGAGACAGGCGAGCCGCAGTACCTGATGCAGGCGCAGTTCTTCCTGGACGCGCGCGGGCAGGGCCTGATCGGCGGCCGAGCGTATCACCAGGACCACGATCCGTTTCGGAAGCGCTGCCCTGAGATTGTCGAAGGGTTGGAGCGGATGGTGGGCCACGCCGTGCGCGCCGTCTACCTGAACGCGGGGGCGACGGATCTCTACGCCGAAACGGGCGAGGCCGCCCTGCGCCAGACGCTCGACTGCCTCTGGCGTAACATGACGACGCGACAGATGTACATCAGCGGGTCCATCGGCTCGCGCTACGAGGGGGAGGCGTTCGGGGAGGACTACGAATTGCCCAATGAGCGCGCCTACGCGGAGACCT
>JAUWOI010000362.1 GCA_030612185.1 Anaerolineae bacterium | reverse complement strand
ATAGCTGCCTGGCGACAACAATACGGTGAGATTCCTACCATCCAACAACTTGGCGAAATCTTGAAACGCCGCATCTTCGGTGTGGACATCAATCCTTCGGCCATTCGTATCGCTGCTTTTAGCCTCTACCTGGCGATGCTGGACTACATGGATGACCAGGCTATCCACGACTCGGATTTTGAGTTTCCACCACTGATAGGAACCAACCTGCTCGACGACGATTTCTTCAATCCCAGGGTAAAGGAAAATCTCGCCGGGCGTAAATTTGACCGGGTAATCGGGAATCCACCGTGGGGCAGAGGAACTTTGAAGGCCGGATCCAATGCTGCCAATTGCATGGAAACGCTTGGTTTCACAGCAGGAGGCAAGCAACTCGTGCAAGCGTTCCTGGCAAACGCTCCCCAGTTTTGCGCAGATAACGGTGAAATTGCGCTACTGGCCCCCGCCAAAAGCACGATTCTGGTCACCAGTGATACGCACAAGACCTTCCGCCAGCAGTTCTTCGAGCGCTATGACGTACAGACAGTACTCAACTTTTCCGCTCTGCGTCACGAGATATTCGCAGAGTCAGTTCATCCATCCGTAGCCCTATTCTACTGCCCCACATCGCCACAATCTAACCGACGGATTGTATATGGTGTCCCTAAACCATCTCCACTCTCTCAGCAATTGGGGGCGATTGTCTTGGACGCCAATGAGGTCAAGTTCCTGGACCGGGAGGACCTTTCGGACCATCCTGTGCTCTGGAAGGTAGCCTTGTGGGGCACTTCTCGTGATGCGGCTTTGATAGAACGACTGGGATCATTACCGACACTCCAGGAGCAATCTGAACGATTCAAGTGGAAGGTTGCTGAGGGTATCCAGATTGGTGGTGATGAGAATCCGGCCCCTTGGTTGGAAGGTATGCCTCTTTTGCCTACTAAGCGATTCCGGCGGTATGTCTTGGACATGGAAGCATGTGAGGCTATCCAGGAGACAGTTTTCCACCGCCCTCGCACCTCTGACATCTTCCGGGGGCCTTTGGTTATGATTCGCCAAAGTCCAATTGATGCACGGTGTGCCGCTGCGTTCAGCTCTGGCGATGTGGTGTATCGCCATAAGATCTCTGGAGTCGTCGGACGAACCGATCAAGAAATGCTTCTGAAGTGGTTGGTGGCCTATATCAATTCTCCTCTGGCTCAGTATTATCACTTTATGACGTCTACCTCGTGGGCAGTGGAGCGAGGAACAGTCATACAGGAAGAATATCTCCGTATGCCCTTCCTGATACCAGATGAGGGAGACTCTCGCCTATCGAAGATATTGACTTACTTTGATGAGATCGTCACTATTGTGCAACGGCACAATATATTGGATGAATCTAAACGCCAGCAGGATGTTCAGCAACGCGAAGAGGCTATCGCTGAGTTAGTATTCGACCTGTATGACTTGACACCAACAGAACGCCAGTTGGTGCAGGACACAGTTGATTACGGTATTGAGTTCTTCTATTGGAGCCAACAGAAACGACGAAAGCCCCAAGGAGCCAAAGCGGTTCAGCATCCTGACATCGAAATGCTCAAGGCATACGCAGATACCTTTGTCAAGACGGTGAAAACCCTATTGCACTACCAGGGGCAGACTCTGAACGCGCTAGTATATCAGGATGGCACCCCTTTGAGTGTGGTGGCCTTTGAATTGGTCAACCTCGATGATGCCCATGAGACGCAGATTCTCGAAAGCGAGGATGCATTACGAGACGTCTTGCGCCGCCTGGATCGCCTGCTCCTGGAAAGGCGCACCGATGCACTGTACATGCGTCGGCATGTCCGCGTCTACGATGGAGACTGGCTTTACCTGGTGCGTCCCAGTGAACGCCGTTTCTGGACATATTCTCAGGCCCTTGCTGATGCAGATAGTGTTATCGCGGAATGGCTGTCTCACCAACGCTCCCAAGAGTGACTATCCAATGGCTCTACGCGTCCCTTCGCCGACCACAGGCCCGACTGGCCCATTTCGGATTTCCTGGGAATCGTTTGTCCATCTTGTGTTGGAGATCACCGTGGAGGCCTATCAGCGTATGCGCCAGGACGGTAGAGTTCAACGAGACTGGGAAGAGGATACCTTTACTATCAGGCTCACCGAAGTTTACATTCAGTCACTGGCTCATCGGCATCCGCTGAACCTGATTGCAATGCCCAGAACCAAGGTTCACACGTCGGCGATGAAAGACGGGCGTCTCTCACCCAAAAAGGCCGTGGAGATAGACATCAGGCTGTCTCCATCATGGATGGACTATAGCCAAGTCTATTTTGCCTGGGAGTGCAAACGAGTCGGCGACAAGCGTGTGGACAGGAAGTATGCTGTGTTGATTCCCGAATACATTACCGAGGGAATTTTGCGCTTCATTGACGAAGAGTATGCCGCCGGATTAGATGATGCAGGCATGTTAGGGTATGTTTTGGACGGAGATGTGACCAATATCGTGGATGACATCAATGTGAGCATGTGCCATCCGCGTCGCACTCGACCACTGCCGGCTGCTGACCATCTTGCGCCGGCATCTGCTGTTGGCACTTTCAGTGACGTGTATCAATCCTCTCACAAGCGAGTGAGCAGTCGGAGGCCCATTCGGTTGCATCACTTGTTCTTGACGTTCGATTTTGAGTGATGGCAGTATGGCGCTGGTTTCGCCGTCATAGTATTTGGCATTGGCTTGCCCGCATCTTTATAGTGCTTATCTTCCTGTTGGTGCTGGCTGCCATCGTCATAGTTCGCTGGTTGACGGTAGATCTCCCCTCGCCCGACCGCCTGTACGAGCGGGCATCCGCCCCATCCACGCGCATCTATGATCGGCATGGACGATTGCTGTACGAGGTCCTCGACCCGCACGGCGGAGCGCACACCCCCGTCTCCCTGGCCCAGGTACCCCAGGCTTGCGTGGACGGGACCATCGCCACCGAAGACGCCACTTTCTACCGCAACCCCGGCGTGGACACCTGGGCCATCGTCCGCGCGCTGTGGATCAACCTGCGCGGAGGTGAGATTTTGTCGGGCGGCAGCACCATCACCCAGCAACTGGCCCGCAACCTGCTGCTCTCACCGGAGGAACGGACCGAGATCAGCCTGGAGCGTAAACTGCGCGAGGCCATCCTGGCCTGGCGACTGGCGCGGACCTACAGCAAAGACGAGATTCTGACACTCTACCTGAACGAGACCTACTACGGCAACCTGGCCTACGGCATTGAGGCGGCCGCTCGCACCTACTTTGCCAAAAGCGCCGCCGAGTTAGACCTGGCGGAATGCGCGCTGCTGGCCGGGTTGCCACAGTCGCCGGCCCGCTACAACCCGCTGGAGGATCCCCAAGCCGCCCAGGCCCGGCAGCGCGTGGTGCTGGGACTGCTGGTCAGGCACGGCTACATCTCCCAGCAAGAGGCCAACCTGGCGGCCAGCGAAGAACTTGGTTTTGCTTCCGTTCCCTTCCCCATCGAAGCACCCCATTTTGTGATGCACGTGCGCGGCCGACTGGAGAGAGAATTTGGCCTGGAGGCGATATACACCCAGGGATTGCAGGTCTACACCACGTTGGACCTGGACGCGCAAAACGCGGCGCAGCGTTTCGTCCGCTACCGGCTGGAGCAACTGGCCGATACCCGTGAGGGCCAGCCATCCCACAACGTGCGCAACGCTGCCGTGGTGGTGATGAACCCCCACACTGGCGAAGTGTTGGCCATGGTCGGCAGCCCTGACTACTTTGACCCGCGCATTGACGGCGCGGTCAACACGACCGTCACCACGCGCCAACCCGGCTCCTCTATCAAACCTATAACCTACGCCGCCGCCGTCGCCGCCAGACTTCAAACCCCAAATCCCAAATCCCAAATCCCAAATCCGTTGACGGCGGCCACGATGATGGTGGACGTGCGCACCGCCTTCGTCACCCGCGAGGGTGACCCCTACGTCCCGCAGAATTACGACTATCAGTGGCGGGGGCCGGTGCTGCTGCGGCAGGCGTTGGCTTCCAGTTACAACCTGGTCGCCGTCAAAGTACTGGACTACGTGGGCATCGAGGAGATGACGGCACTGGCCCGCTCAATGGGCATCACGACCTTCGACGACGTGGATCGCTTCGGCCTGGCACTGGCGTTGGGCGGCGGCGAGGTCCGTCTGCTGGAACTGACGGCCGCCTACGGAGCCTTTGCCAACGGCGGCTACCGGGTGGAGCCCGTCACCATTAACCGCGTGGAGGACAATCGCGGGCGGGTGCTGAAGGCCTGGGAGGCCGCGCCCGGTCCGCGCGTGATGGACGAGCGCGTGGCCTACCTCATCACCGACATCCTGAGCGATAACTTCGCCCGCGCCCCCGCCTTTGGCGAGGGAAGCGCGCTGCGGCTCTCGCGTCCAGCCGCCGCCAAGACCGGTACCACCACCGACTGGCGCGACAACTGGACGGTGGGTTATACCCCCGACCTCGTGGCCGGTGTGTGGGCTGGCAACGCCGACAATGAACCCATGCATCACGTGAGCGGCGTGGTGGGCGCTGCCCCCATCTGGCACGACGTGATGGAGACACTGCTCAAAGGCCGGCCGGTGCGCGAGTTCGTGGAACCACCGGGGATGGTGCGGATGGAGGTGTGCGCCGCTAGCGGATTGAAGCCATTAGCCGTTAGCAGTCAGCAGTTAGCGGTTAGCGGGCAGCAGGAACCGGGAAGCAGGGAGCAGGAAGCAGGAAGGCAGCCAGTGCGCTGTCCGCGTACCATCACCGAACTCTTCATCGAAGGAACTGAACCCACGCAGGCCGACGACTGGCACTGGCTATTCACCCTGGACACACGCAACAGTTCGCTGGCTGGCCCCGATTGCCCGCCGCAATTCACCACACAAAGACGGTACACCCTCTACCCGGCGGAAGCGCAGGACTGGGTCCGGTCGCAGAACATCCCGCAACCCCCAGAGACATACTCTCCCCTGTGCCCTGCCGCTCAGATTGCGGATGGCGGACCGCAGATGGACAATAAATCCACCTCCTACTCCCTACTCCCTACTCCTTACTCCCTACTCCCTACTCCCTACTCCTTACTCCCTACTCCCTACTCCT
>JAUWOI010000060.1 GCA_030612185.1 Anaerolineae bacterium | reverse complement strand
GTTGACAATCGGGCCGATGCGCACCGCTACCTCGTTCTGCTCCGGGCCGAAGCGGATCGTATACTGCCGCCACAGGTCGGCCCCCAGGCGGATGGTGTGGAGCATGATGTTCTGCGGCTTTTCGGTCTCGTAGGCCCGCCGCATCGCCCCGACCACCTGCTCGGCGATGTCGCGCGCGTCCGGTTCTGGGCCGGGGTCAATCTCAAGATCGTACCTCTCGAAGTATCGCGCAAACTTAAAGTCAAGCGTATCAGGCAGAATACCGCCGATGCCGCCCAACATTGGCAGGAGCGAACCTTGTGCCCCCGCCTGAACGACTTCGGGAAAAAATGTTGCCAACGCCACACCCGTTATGAAATGCGAAATCCCCTTCATCTTTGCCCTCCAACAGGTCAAGATTAGTACAACACACCAACGCTTTCATTCTCTTGACCGGAATTGTACTCCTATAGGTGACCCAATGCAACATGACGGTGGAGCCACAGAACACAGGCAAGTGACTTCTGTCCTGAGAGCGTGTCTGAAAGAACGTAATCGCGTTCCGCATCGTTCAGGTCACTGAGGTAAACTCTCCCCTGCTCCGCAATGCTATGATACATCAATCTGCCCATCGCACCAACTTCTCAGACACGCTCTGGGACTGCTCTGGTTACCATAGGACAGATGTCTGAAAGCCAGGGACATTTGTCCTGTCCAACAAAGGACAATAGCAGGGCCTGATCGAGGGTTAAGCCCCGTTCGGCGGCGGCATTTCTCAATGAACTCGACTGAACCGGATACCACCCGGCCGGGCAAAGCCTCCAACGTGCGTCCCTCCGGCTGGACGCGACCCTACACGAACAACAACACCCCCCGTTTCGCCTGGAACACGCCCACGGACGCCGGACTCGACTTGCAATCCGTGCCAGTATGGGTACAATAAGAAATGGTGCAAACTCTGATGCCAGATTGCTCCGGCCCTGTATTCTCTGCATGACCAGTCTATCACATACAGATTTACTGAAGATCTATGAGCCAAACCACATCCTTCAATCGTATGCCCCGTATCCAAGAGCCGCTTCCACAGGGCGAGGTCAAGATCCCAGGACCACCCACCATTAGCCCGCTCGCCAAGTATAGTTGGCTGCAATTGCTGCTACCATTGGCCGGCATATTCGTGATGGTCGGCGTGTACGGAGGGCTTCGTGGGGACTGGACTATGGCTATCCCGATGGTCGCCATGTCTGGCTTCTCGATGGTCGGCTCCATCGTTGGCAGGCGGACGCAACACAAGAATCATGAGAAAGACGTCAAGGAAAAGGAAGCCGCTTATGCTGAGGCCCTGAAACAAAAACGGGCCGAACTGGAACGCCTGCGGCTGGAACAACGGCGCATCCGCACCGAGACTGATCCGGATCTGGCTGCGCTGCTCGCCCGCGCCCGCAACCGTGACCCCCGGCTGTGGGAACGTCGGCCCGAAGACGCCGATTTCCTGAGCGTGCGCCTGGGCATTGGGGGCCTGCCCTCGACCGCCGTTGTCTCAGCGCCCCATCCAGACATGCCGGATCCCCGTCTGAAAGAGGCCCTCGCCTTAGAGGCGGAGTATGCCACGGTCCCCCAGGTACCGGTGACGGCCAGCATTCGCACGGGACCGCTAGGGATTGCCGGCCCGTTGCCCGACCGCACTGGCGTGGCGCGCGCCCTGATCTGCAACCTGGTCGTCCACCACTCTCCCGACGAAGTCCACATCCTGGCCACTTACTCGCCCGGTCGGACAGCCGAGTGGTGGTGGCTCAAGTGGCTGCCGCACACCTACGCGCTGAGTGACGAGGCTGGACGGCATTACCTGGCCAACGACTCTCTGTCTGCAGAGGGCGTCCTCAAGGATTTGCTGGAGGAACTGCACCGTCGTCAGAACCAATTGTACGCCGCTCAACGTGGCGAAGGAACATCGACGTGGCCCTGGCTAGTGGTACTGGTGGAGAACTACGCGCTGGTGCGCAACGATCCGGCCATCCACCTGCTGCTCTCACCCGAGGGCCAGCAACTAAACGTTACAGCCATCTTCATGGTGGATCAGCCCCACCATGTACCGATGGGTTGTTGCGCCGTCGTCGAGATCCAGGCCAACGGGCAACTTCAGTACTCCATCGCCGGGGCTGCCGGCGAGACCTTTTCCTGCTGGCCTGAGTACGCCGATCCAGCCCTGAGCGAGCAACTGGCGCGCAGCCTGGCCCCCATCCAGGTGCGCACGCTTCAGCCGGACAGCACCATGCCCTCTAACGTGCGCCTGTTGGACATGATGGGCATCAAAGACATCGCCAGATACGACGTAGCAGGCAACTGGAAGCGCCGCTTACCCGATCAGTACATTAAAGTGCCGATTGGGGAGCGACGGGGCAGTCAGCCGATGGTGTTGGATTTGAATCACACCGGTCATGGCCCCCATGGACTGGTCGCCGGTACCACCGGATCGGGCAAGAGCGAACTGGTTCAGACTCTGGTGGTCGCGCTGGCGCTGGCACATCACCCTTATGACGTAGGCTTCGTACTGGTGGATTTTAAGGGTGGCGGCACCTTCTCCGACCTGGTCAGATTGCCGCATACACTGGGCATGGTCACCGACCTCAGCGGCAACCTGACCGCGCGCGCGCAGGTGGCATTGAAAGCCGAGATGGACCGGCGCAAGCGGCTGTTCAACGACGCTGGCGTTAACGACATTGGCTCTTATCAGGATTTGTACTGGCAAGGCAAGGTCGAGGAACCACTGCCGCGCCTGGTGGTGATTATTGACGAGTTTGCCGAGTTGGTCACCGATCATCCAGACTTCATGGATGAATTGATCGCCATAGCACGGGTGGGGCGTTCGCTGGGGGTGCATTTGATTTTGGCGACCCAGAGCCCGGCCGGCGTGGTCAAGCAACAAATCTGGGCCAATGCCAAGTTCCGCATCTGCCTGCGCGTCGAGTCGCGCCAGGAAAGCCAGGAGATGCTGCACCGCCCGGAGGCGGCCAACTTGCCTCGAATGCCAGGACGCGGGTATCTTCAGGTGGGCAACAACGACGTGTTTGAACTCTTCCAGGTCGCGCGCGTGGCCGGCCACTATCACGTCGCGGGTGATACCGGCCCGCTCCAATCAGAGGAACGTATTGTCATTGCCGAAGTCTCGCCCCTGGGGCGGCGCAACGTGTTGTTCGATTCAAGGAAGGCGCAAAAGCAGAAGGATGCCCAAACCGCCTGGCCCACGGACATTGACAAGGTGATTCCGAGGCTGGTGGACGCGGCAAAGCAGATGAACGTCGTCAAACTGCCCAGCCCCTGGCCTGATCCATTGCCCGACCACGTGGCCCTGCCCAACCTGTTGCTTCGGGAGGGGTACGCTGGATGGGATGGTAACGCCTGGGTGTTCGATCGCGCCGCTCTCACGCTGCCGACATCGCGGACGCGCTTCTGCCACGCCTGCGGCGAGCCGCTGCAGGCCAGAGCGAAATTCTGCAACGCTTGCGGCGCCCCAGTGCGAGATCGCTGCCGCCGGTGTGGTCGCCTGCTGAGACCAGGGGCCAAGTTTTGCACCTCCTGCGGTAGCGCGGTCACGGTCGCCCCACCTCCTGCACTGACGTCGCCTCCACCCTCACGCCCGCCCACTCTGCCCAACCGTCCCTGGTTGGGCGCACTCCTGGGCCTGCTGGCCGATCCTGCCCATCAGCGCCAGTTGCCCTTCTTACTCGAACTGGATCAGCAGGATGGGCAACTGATCGTCGTCGGCGCGCCGGGGTCAGGGAGGGAGATGTGGGCCCGCACCCTGGTTATGAGCCTGACCCGCACCCACGCGCCGGACGAACTGCACTTCTACTTGCTTGAGTTCGGCGGGCAGGCGCTCAAGGTCTTTGAGGACCTGCCCCACGTTGGGGGTGTCTTCACCCCCTTGGACAACGAGCGCGTGAAGCGGTTGCTTCGCTTCCTGCTCGATTCCCTGGACGAGCGTAAGAACCTATGTAACCGGGCCGGGGTGGATGGGCTGGTACGGCTGCGCGAACTGCGGCCCCCAGGGTCTGAAGCCGGAGCACCGCCCGCCATCGTGGTGATCATCACAGGCTTTATGGAATTCCGCACGCTGTTCCAGGACGAGATGCTTCAACTGACGCGCCTCATCCGCGAAGGCGGCCCCTACGGCGTCCACGTCGTTCTGGCCGGCGACCGGGCCGGCGACACCCCCACCGCGATCAGCGGCGTGGTGGCGCGCCGGGTTGTGTTGCGCCTGGCAGACGCCGATGAATACAGCATCGTGATGGGCACGAGACTTAGACCAAGCAAGGAGCAGAAATTTACTCCCGGTCGAGGGTGGTACGGACGCCCCCCACTCGAGTTCCAGACCGCCTCCCCAGGCTACGAAGGGGACGAGAATAAACAGATTGCTGAACTGCAACAGATTGTGGACAAGATGAACTGTGCCTGGCAGGGCCCGCGGCCTGAGCCCGTAGAAGTATTGCAGGCCGTGATCCCTATGCGCCAGGTGTTGTCACGAGTCCCGACCCCGCCGCCACTGCCCCAGCAGCCGCAACTGGCCGTCCCGATAGGTCTGGACGGCGTGCGGTTGCGGCCGGCGCTGGTTGATCTGGTGGACGATGGTCCCGACTTCATCGTCTCCAGCACACCCCAGGGGGGCAAGACCACGCTGCTGCTGAGCTGGGCCCTGGCGTTGGCCGAGTTCAACTCGCCGCAACAGGTGCAATTTGTGCTGGTGGCCGGGCGGCGCAATAGTCTGCGCTCTCTGGAAGGGATGCCCCACGTCCTGGACTATTGCCGCACCCCGGAGAGATTTTGTCAGGACGACGTCCTGGCCCGGCTGCTGGCCGAGATCCAGCGCCGAGAGGGGCTGTTGAGTGATGACATCTCTCGCGCTGACGAGTTGCCGCACATCGTGGTGATGTTTGATGACTACGACGAGTTCTTCAACGCAGTGGGCGGGGAACAGGAGGTGAAGGACGGACTACCCACGTTGGCCAAACGTGGGCGCGACGTAAACGTACACACCGTCGTGACCGGCCCGCTGCCCAAAATGGGCATAGGATATAACGATCCTCTGGTCGCACAGTTGAAAATCGGGCGTTCGGGCTTTGTCTTGCGGGTTCTGGACGCCAACGACCAGAATCCCCTGGGCCTGCGCATAAGACCCTCAGAGATCAAGCAGATGGTCCCTGGCCGTGGCTACGTGGTGCGCAACGGTTCTGAGGAGATGCTTCAGGTGGCGACGCCGGGGGATAGCGCGTCGGTCGCTGACTGGGTGGCCAGGCTACAGCAACGCTGGGACAGTGCAGAGGTAGCTCCGGCGAGTTGGCCAGAGGAAACTATAACCGCAGTTGCAGAACCAGAGGGAAACGAAACGGCGATGACCTAACATCATCGCCGTTTTGTGCTGAGTGGGAGCAGCCTAGATGACGCCTCGATCGGTCTCCTCGAAGACATCGGCGATGCGACGCAATTCGCTGATCAGGTTTTCCAGAATGTCGCGGAGTTGGTTCTGCATTTGGGGCACCTGTTCGTTGAACAGATTAGCATAGTCAACCTGCGCCAGGCCGGTCCACTCACCTGACAGGTCATTGACAGTTCTAATCATGGTGTTCAACGTGTCGTCGGCTTGCGCCTTGTGGGTCTCCAACGTGGAGGCGGAGCTCCTCAAACGCTCGGGGGATACGCGAATCTCAACCATTTTTCCTTATCTCCTTTCTTATTATGCTTGCTGCCTAAACCATTGTGCAGGATCTGCACAATTGACGACTAAACCAGGGCGTGCTAGATCACGCGCTCGTCGGTCTCGCGGAAGACTTGGGCAATGCGGCGCAGTTCCGAGGCGATCTCTCCCAACAGACTAGTGAACTGGTTCATCTTGGGGATCATCTCATTCCATTCGGTGTAGAACTTGTTCTGCGCCACGCCGTCCCACTCCGCGTCCAGAGTATTCATCGTGCTTCTCAACGTATTGATCATATTCTCTGTTTCGGTTTTCTTGCCCTCGAACGTGCGGGCGACGGCTTCGAGCCTTGCTGGGGAGACGACAATTTGGGTCATTGGGCTTCCTCCGGCTGGACAGGGTTAGAGACTGAAGTATAATTATAGCACCCAATCCCGCAGAGTACAAATCGCAGTAGAACATGTTGTGACAGCAAAGGACAATTGAGCGGCATCGCAGGCGAGGTGCAAGCAATGACACAGATTCGCATTGATACAGAGCACACCAGGGAAGTCGGCCGGCGGCTTATCACCGAGGCTGACCGTATGGCCGAGATCGGTCGGGAGCTACAAAATGCTATCGGTAACCTGGATACCGGGGCCTGGGACGGGCGCAGCCGGGCGCGGGCGGAGCCGCTGCTGGGCCGCGTGCGGCCGGAGAGCGAACGGGTGAAGCATCAATTGGAGGAACTGGGCTATAAACTGGTGCGCGTGGCCAACATATTTGAGCAGGAGGATGACACGGCGGCGCGGAATGTGGATGGTATGGGGTGGGTAGAGTTTGGTGTTTCTGCCATAACAACTGGAGCGATTGCTGGCGCTGGATCTGTATTTGAATCTGTGACCAACAATGATTTAGACTGGCAAGACATCAAGTCTGATATTGAGCTATTGAAAGATGCAGGTGAGATAACATTTGAACAATTTACAGCATGGATGAATTCAATTGGCATCGTTGATGAATATGTCATAGAAATATTTTATTATCAGGATGATGCAGTCGAAATTCTGTCAATCAGCGAAGAGTGGACCCAATGGCTTGTGAAAACACCAATCCCTGTGAAATCGGGGTGGAACGTATTTCAAAATAGCCTTCGAGATGGCTTAGGTTTAGGTAGCACAGCCAATATGGGGCTACTTGGCAAAGTATGGAAAAGGCTTCCCTTAATTGGTTTGGCAATAGATATGGGATTCACAACCGGCGAGTATTCAGGTCAAGGTTTATTCAGTAACCCTGAATACTATGCAGCCTTGACTACAGATGTCCTAATGTTCGCCGGGGGAGCCTTACTTATGGCCGGGGTTGCATCTATTGGCCTAGTTGGTGCCCCCGCTGTTATCGCTACAGTTGTGGCGAGCGTGGGATGGGCTTTTGTATCCGAGTGGCTCGAAGACCCCATAGAAGAATGGATGACTCCAGGTTTTCAATGGATGGGTGAACAGCTTGACACAGCCTGGGATGGTGCGCAAGATGTAGCAGGTGATGTAGCGGAATGGACATCGGACGCAGTAGACTGGACAGAAAATGCTGTGGATGAAGCCGCAGATTGGGTTTCTGACCAAGCAGGTAACTTGGTTGATAGCCTGATTCCGAATTGGGGGTGGTGATGAACAATATCACTGAACATCAATTGATTGATGTGGAAATGCACCATCGATTTAATCCACCTGATCACCCTCTAGTAGTACTTTCTATGTCACTTTTGACCGGTTTATTTATCATCTTGCCAATCTTCTACCCAATACCAGAATTATGGCGTTCACGATCAACCTATATTCGTTTTGCGCTAGGAGGCATAGGAATTTTGGCTGGACTTTGGTGTTTAATCCTGGTTCTACTTATGCTCATTGACCGTTTTGCACACCGCCCTACATACCCCTCCGAAAAAGTTATGTATCGTTCGGGTTACTATGTGTACAAATACTTTAGTTTAGGCACTTTGACATTAGGAATTGCCACAAGTGGATTACTTGCTATCCACTGGTTTTTTCAGTCTCTCCCTCTTACACTTCTATATGGGTTCCTATTATGTTTTCAGGGAAGCTATGTACTACTGAGATTCAAGCGTGAATTACGTACACTCTACAGTGCTTATCAACAGATCAATCAAGGTAAAAATATCAATTTGAGTTTCCTGGGAATGCTTGCCTTTTCAATAGTGATGATCGCTGATAATCTCACAAACGTTTTAGATCGACCTATAGCCGTGTTTTTCGTGTGTATAATGCATGTATGGGCTGCGTGGTATTTTCTTCGCCTTGCAATTTTAAATTTTGGACGAGCCGGGATCCATGCTGGAATAGGTCAACAGATTACTCTAAGGGGGTAAATAACTATGACCAAGTTAGAGATCAAGTTTAGTGCAGCTGAGATGTTGCTGATTACATCATCTATGAAACTTGTTTCATTTCCCAATCTCGGTAATTTCGATCAGCATTACTCTGAAGATGAATTGAAGATAATGCTAAAGACCGCAAAAGGTAGTCTTATGGCTAGAGGATTGGTTCGGACAAAGGAGCAAAACGGTAAAGGGCTTTTAGATTTACACCCAGTAATTAAGGCTGCTGTCGGAGTAGCAGCACGTCCCGAAAAAGGGTGGTGGCTGACAATCACAGGAGAGAACCAAAAACCGAGAAGCATTTTCTTTAGTTGGACAGAGCAACTTGTTATCAGCAATTGGGTCACAGAGGAAGGCACCTTTTGCTTCGAGCAAGTAAAAGAGGACTCGCTCCCCTCAGAAATATTGAAATTCTCTAGAGTTGACATTCAATACGAAAAACACGATCAAATCGAATGTGAAATTCCTGTTTCGATTTTGGACACAATTGTTCAAGATGATAAATCTTTCGAGTTATCACAATTGATTCAATACGGATTAGCAGAAAGCGACGCAAAGCAATTACTAGAAGGCATGACTTTGCCACTAGAGCGTTGCATTTTGATCGCTGCAACTAATATGCGTGAGCAGGTGCAAAATGTTGGACTTGTTATATGGATTGTAACAGACCAGCAGGTTTGGTTAATTGAGCAAAGCGACAAAGCCAAAGATATCGCGATCTTGAAAAAAGCATCTGGAACTGATGTGCTACAAGCTATTTCTTCATTGATGTCCAAGACTTTGATAATCTGAGGTAGCCATTTCAGTCACTGCCCAGGTCGGAGCAACCAACAGCAACAATTCGACGTTGGGACAGGGGGTTTGGTTCGATCCCCACGCCTAAAATCTTCATCATTGATTGAGTCTCTAGCAGTCGAACTATCAATGTGAGCTTTGGGCACAAAAGTCTATTCTCCTGGGAGCAGCAACCGGTAGAGAGGGGGCAATGGCCCAGATACGCATCAACACAGAGTACACCAAAGATGTCGGGCGACGGCTCACCGCCGAGGGCGACCGCTTGGCCGAAATCGGCCGCGAACTGCAGAGCGCCATCGGCAGCCTCGACACCGGGGCCTGGGACGGGCGCAGCCGCTCACGGGCGGATCCGATGCTGAGCCGCGTGCGTCCAGAGAGCGACCAGATTACGCAGCAATTGGACAATCTGGGCCGGCAATTGACCCGCGTCGCCGACGCCTTTGAGCAGGCAGACAGCCAGTCTGCGGCAGGTGTGAACACGATCCCCTGGTTCATGCCCCAGCCACTGCTGGGCTGGCGCACGAACCCCGCCCTGCGCGTCGGGACGCTGCTGGCCGGAGGGGGCAGCGCGGCAGCCATTGCCCTGACCACGCTGCCCGGGACCGGCACTGAGAGCAAGGTATCCTTTATTGAGAGGCTGACAGGGATTCCCGTCACCGTGGCGGGATGGCTCGCGCCAGCCATCGCCGCTGTCACCGGGTGGTTTGGCTGGCACGACGTAGTACCCGCGCAACCAGCAGCGCCGGCGCCGTTGGAGGAACTCCACGAGGTCGAGGTACTGGAGCCAGGCAAGACGTCAGAGGGCCAGCCCGCAGCACCGCCGCAACCACAGCCCAAGGTGACTGCGGAGATTACAACAGCGCCTTTGCCCGCGCGATCCCTCACGCCGGCTCTGAAACAGACCTCCGGCTCCTATGAGTGCGCGCCTACCGCTGCCAGTATGGTGCTGGATTACTGGCACAAACGAGATTCCAAGCACCAGACTCGCACACCCCAGGCACTCATCCAGGGGCTTGACAGCCGCTTTAATCCCAAGTCCGGCATCAACGCCGACGAATTGGTCACCGGCCTGAAGGAGATGGACCTGGGCTACGAGACCATTGAGCGGCAGGCTTTGCTGGATCAACAAGCGTTGCAGGCGGAATTGGAAAACGGCCCAGTCATTGCCCAGGTGCATTTGAACTGGGGCGCCAGCGGCTATGCTCACATGGTCACCGTCACCGGCATGTCAGAGAACGGGCAAACCGTTTACGTGAACGATCCCTGGACTGGTGAAGCCCTGGAGAAAGACTGGTCCACTTTTGAGAGAAGTTGGAGCTTCGCCGGTCAGCACAGCGGCGCTTCACACCTCATCGTCAAGATCAGGCCATAGGATGTTCCCAATGTCACACAGGATCAGTAATGCCGCCAGAATAGCAGTGCTGGACCGCTGGCTGCGCAGTTTGGACCTCGCGGGATGTGCAGAGATTGCCCCCTCTCCCGCTCTCTCTCAGTTGGCTTTCGTCCGTGACGCAGATGTCCTCGCCCAGGCTGGCCTGTGGGTGGCGCCCGCGGAAGGTCAAGAGCCTTGGCCGCTGGTCACGTCTCAGGCCATGATACGCCTGACAGGAAGTGTTGTCGGATCTATCATCGCCCGGCCCCGTTGGTCCGCCGATGGACAGTGGCTTGCCTTTAACTCGTACGAGGGCCTGCCGCCAGGCAAGGAGCATACGCTGTGGGTCGTAAGAGCAGAGGCTGGTTCACCGCCCAAACTGCTCTACAAAGGCAGCGGGATCATCGCCGCTCACCTCTGGTCACCCGATGGATCTTGTCTGGCCGTGGCCGACTCCGATGCAGGGTTGATGATAGCGCGCCTCGACGGAACGTCGGAGGCCGTGGATGCAGAAGCGATGCGCTATCCCTTGGAGGAGAACTGTATGGCCTGGCTCGACGGCGGTCAACGGTTACTCTACATGAATCTGGCTCCAGACAAGGCCGGGCTGTGGAGGCTGGAGATGCCCACCAGGCAGAAGCAACAGGTTGTGGCGCTGTCCCAAGACGAGATTATGATCCCGACCAGCGTGAACGCGAAGGGCCAGGTAGCGTGGGGAGCGCTCCGGGGCAACATGCGCCAGCGCAAACGCGGTGCAGCGCTGTACTTTTGGCCTGCTGACGGTGGCGAGTTGAAAGCCATCCCTCTCCCCAACGTTGAATTTGACCCTGCCTCCAGCCTCTTACCCAACGACGATGGCTCTTTGTGGGCCTTTACGGTTTGGAGAGAGGGACAGCGCGTTCCCTTCGTGGTGGACCGTCCGGGACGCCGAGGCCACGCTCTGGCTGTTCCCGGAGTCGTGACTCAGATGATTGGCTGGTCAGACATGTCCCGCCGGCTGTGGGTGTTGCTCCACCCACCTCGACTGGCCGGCCTGGACGTTGACCCACCTGCCGGGTTTTCTGTGTCAACGGACGAGTCGTTTTCCCTGCACCTGACACCTGCCGAACTGGTTTACCTGCTAGAGGCCTTGGGAAATCACAGCATGATCGGCCTGGCTACCCCTTTTGCCGAGATGGCAGAGGACGAGGCCAGAAGGTTGAAGGAGGAGGCGAAAACCTCGCTGATTTCCCAGGACTACGTGGCTGTATTGCCAGGCGGTCAGATCCAAATTGACCTCACCGTTGCCGCGCTGGTTCAATGTTGTGCCTCCCCCCAACAGACGTGGACTACAACTTCTGAAACCGCGGCGGGCGAACGCGATGTGCGGCATATCCACCGGGCTCAGGGTCTCATCGTCGAAGACGCCATCTTGGCCTCTGGCTTGCACCGCTTGACGCCTTTGCGCGACAATGCGGCAGTTCTCCAACGCATTGAACAGCAAATGCACTTGAAGAGACAGTCTGCGGCACCGGGCCAGACTTTCGTCCTGCCAGAGGAACTCCTTTTCCGTACCAGGGAGATCGCCGCGGCCGTAGGTGAGGAAACCGCTGCTCGATATCTGGTCAGTGCGGGCGTGGCCAAAGCGACTGCTGCTCAATTTGCCCAGGCGTTGGCCCAACCAATATCTAATAGTTCCGTTTCCCGGTGGTCCGTTGCCGGCGAGGAGGTAGCGGCGAGCATAGAAGAAGGCATTGGCATTCTTGAAGGCAGATCGGGACTATGGCTTCTCCAACCCTCTGTTGTTGAGGACATCGTGCGGATAGAAGTCTCACCGGCTGACGCAAAGATGGCCCTACAGAAAATCGCAAGTCTCTTCACCTGGTAAGCCGATGTCCTACGTTATCATCACCCTCCAATCTTCTCTTCTACGTGGGAGCACAGACCTGGAACTGCCAGGTCAGGTGCCACTGCAGAACCTGCTGCCCGAACTGGTTCGCGTCTTGCAGTTGCCGTCTGCCGACGGCGCAGGACAACCTATCGCGTATCAACTTGTCCATCAAGCACGGCAGCGTCCGCTGCGCGAAACTGAAACGTTGTCGAGCACTGGGGTCGTCACGGGGGATGTGCTATCGCTGGTCAGCACCGCTTCGCAGATAGGCGTTGGGCCGGGAGGTCCAAGAGGTGGTGGTTTTGGCACCTCAGCCCTGCTGCGCTGCGAGTCGGGGATGGTGATCGCGCTGGATAACTATGGGAAAGCCGAACTCACCCTCGGTCGCTACGATGCCCACACGGGTAAATCCCCGGACATCGAATTGTCGGAAGAACCGTCCGGCAACACAGTGTCGCGCTCCCACGCACTGCTTCGCAAACAGGGCAATCAGTGGATACTGGTGCCCCTCTCGATCAGGAGCCCCACCCAGGTTGGGAACGCTCCGCTTGCTCCACAGCAATCCTGGCCCTTGAAACCAGGAGATATCATCACTCTCGGAGGAGTCAAGCTTGTTTTTGAGGCCGGCCGCCCATCCTGAGTCTCTGTTTATACAGCGCTGACCATACATCAAGGTGCGATGCACGTGTGCTCCGATGTGCATCGCGCCTCTTGCTATCCTGCCTGGCCGGTGCTGGGGCCAGATGCGGCGTTGGTGATTTGCGCGTTTGGCATAAAGTGTGTACACTATTGATGATGTCCCTGCGTCACGCACACGAGTGAGCACGAGGGAGAATAACAATGACACGCGAAACAATCAAGGTGTTGATCGTCGCGGCAGGACTGGCTCTGCTCCTGGCGGCAGGCGTCGTTCTGCCGCTTCACGCCGGGTCGTTGTCGCACCCGACCAAACCCCAGGAAGCGGAGGTGGTGACGCTGGAAGTCACAGCGGTGCCGACGACGGTGACGGCGGGACAGAGCCTCACGCTGACGGCGACGATCCGCAATAACCAGCCCGTCTCCATCACCAACGTGAACCTGGAGTTCATACTTCCCCTGGCAACGATCACCAGCACAACTCCGTTGGCACAGCACTGGGCTTCCATTGAACCCACCACAACGGTGACTCATCCGGTCCTTTTGCGCGTCCCGGATCAGGTTTCTGGAACATTGTGGTTTACCGCCACGTTGCAGTACATCATAACCGAAACGTTGCTGAGCAGCGACAACGTTGAGGTCGTTGTGGTGCCACCCGATGCTCCTACTACCCTTGAGGTGACCGTCTCTCCTTCTCCCTTGCCATCTCCCAGTCCTACCGAGGCGCTCGTCCCAACCAGCGCTCCGACCGAAGCACCCGCCCCAACCATTCCTCCCCCCCCTACCCCGACACCCACT
>JAUWOI010000527.1 GCA_030612185.1 Anaerolineae bacterium | reverse complement strand
GTGACAAGGGGGCAAGGTGACAGGGTGCGGCGGGGGGACATCTCCGGGTCTCCTTGTCCCCTTGTCAGGGGGGCATTTGTCACTTCGATAGTTTGTCCTGGATGGTCAGTCCGGTTTGCTGCGGGGTGGAATAGGCAAGAGGCATCTCGATGACAGGGACGCAGATCTCACGTTTGGCCTGCAACTCACTCTCGCTTGCTCGCATAATCCGGTCCATCGCCTCGGCGACGGTGGCGTCGTAGTATCGTTCGCCACATTGAGTACAGATGTGTGCAGAGACGTTCTCGATCAGGATGTAGCGGCCTTTCCAGTGCCGCATGACGTTGACTCGCTGCGCGGTCACCTTGCCGCCACAGAAGTAACAATCGTTACTGCTCAGGCCAGACCTGACAGGTTTCCGAGAGAGTTTTTGTGTCAAGGGATCTGTCCATTCACAAGTGTGCTTGTCGCGCAAAGTGCCTGCAGAAACCTGTCAGGTCTTGAGGACGAGTGCTTTGACCTGTGCGATGTCCATAGTGGTTCTTGATGATGGTGTTTTGGTGAGATGGATTATAGCCTCTTCTCGCTGGGAGGCAAATGGTCTAGCCATGGCTGGGTTGGTCGGTGCGGCAAGGGTCTTGTCTCCTTGTCCCCTTGTCCCCGGGTCTCCTTTTTGCTGGGAGGCAAATGGTCTAGCCATGGCTGGGCTGATCGGCGCGGCAAGGGTCTTGTCTCCTTGTTTCCCTGTCCCCGGGTCCCCTTGTCTCCTTACCCCCGGGTCTTCTTGTCGTGTGGACTGATATGACCTTCACCCAACCGCTCTTCCTACTTCTCCTCATAGCCCTGCCCTACTTCGCCTACCTGGGGCGACCGGCGGGACGCTACGGACGCGGGCGGGCCTGGACGGCGCTGGTCCTGCGCTGCCTGATCGCGCTTCTGGTCGTCCTCAGCCTGGCCGGGATGCAGTCCGTCCACGGCGGCGACGAACTGGCCGTCGTCTTCCTGGTGGATGTCTCCGATAGCGTCCCGGAGCCGGAGCGCGAGCGGGCGCTGGCCTTCGTCGAGGAAGCGCTGGCGGCGATGGGGCCTGACGACCGGGCGGCGCTGGTGCTCTTCGGAGCCGACGCGCTGGTGGAGCGCCCCATGATGGCCGGTGGCGAACTGGGCGAGATTGCCTCCATCCCCCGCACCCACCAGACCGACCTGGAGGGGGCGATTCGGCTGGGGGTGGCACTGTTCCCCTCCGGCGCAGCCCGACGTATGGTCATACTCTCCGACGGTCGTCCCACGCTGGGCGAGGACGAGCAGGCGGTGCGCCTGGCCCGTGCGCAGGGAGTGCAGGTGGACGTGGTCCCACTTGCCTCCCCCCTGCTTGCGGGGGGGACTGAGGGGGGGCGGGTTGAAGCCTGGCTATCCGAACTGTCCGCCCCTGGCCGCTTGCACCAGGGGGAGGAGTTCACCCTCTCCGTCACCGCCCGCGCCACGGTTGGTATGGGGGCTGTGTTGACCGTCCTGGCCGGGGAGAAGGTCGTGGCGCAGGAGCAGGTGTACCTGAACCCTGGCCCCAACACCTTCGCCATCCCGCTCGCGGCCGGCGAGCCGGGATTCACCTCCTTCCGCGTCTACCTCGCTCCTGCCGCCGACGTCTACCCGCAGAACAATGCCCTCTCTGCCTTCACGATGGTCGAGGGGCCGCCGCGTGTCCTGGTCGTTGCACCCCCCTCTGTCCCCCCCAAAGAGGGGGATGAAAGGGGGGTCTACCTGCAGGCGGCGCTACGGTCCGCCGGGTTGGACGTGCGCGAGAGCACCCCCGGCGCGCTCGGTTCTGACCCGGCGAGCCTGGCCGAGTACGCGGCCATCGTGCTCGTGGACACGCCTGCCCAGAGCCTCTCGCCGCGCGCCCTCGCTGCGCTCCAGTCCTACGTGCGTGACCTGGGCGGCGGGCTGGTGGCGGTCGGCGGGCCGCACGCCTATGGCGTGGGAGGCTGGTACAACACACCGCTGGAGGAGACCCTCCCGGTCGAGATGACCCTCCACGACCCGGAGCGGTTCCCGCCCATGTCCATCGTCGTCGTGATTGACAAGTCGGGCAGCATGGCGGTGCAGGAGGGTGGGGTGCAGAAGATCCGGTTGGCCGGGGAGGCGGCCGCCCGCGTCGCCGAACTGATCACCGACCTGGACGACATCACTGTCATCGCCTTCGACGACCGTCCAGTTGACGTCATCGGCCCCCTGCCCGGCAGTCAGCGCGAGGAGGTGATAAACCAGGTGACTCGCCTCCAGGCCGGCGGCGGCGGTATCTACGTGCGCGAAAGCCTGCAGGTGGCGCTGGGCTACCTGGCCGATTCTACCAAGACCGTGCGCCACATCATCCTCCTGGCCGACGGATCCGACGCCGAGCATCAACAGGGGGTGCGGGAACTGGTCGAGGAGCAGATCGCGGCCCAGAACATCACGCTGAGTGCCGTCGCCATTGGCGCCGGGCAGGACCTGCGCTTCCTGGAGGAGATCGCCGCGCTGGGCAACGGGCGTTACCACTTCACCGACCGGGCCGCCAGCCTGCCGGTCATCTTCGCCGAGGAGACGCAACTGGCGAAACGGTCCTACGTGGTCGAGGAGCCGTTCTATCCCCGGCAGACCTCCTCCAGCCCGATTCTCACCGGCATCGAGGCGGTGCCACAACTGGCGGGTTACGTCGCCACCACACCCAAGCCTGCCGCTCGCGTGATCCTCTCCACCCATCAGGACGACCCGCTGCTGGCGGCCTGGCAATACGGGCTGGGCCGCGCCGTCGCCTGGACCTCCGACGCAACGGGGCGTTGGGCGCAGCGCTGGGTGGGGTGGGATGGCTTCTCCCGCTTCTGGAGCCAGACGGTGCGCTGGACGGCCGTCGAGCGGGCCGACGTGCCGGTGGAGGTGACGGTGACGCTGGAGGGGGAGGAGGCGCGCGTCACGGTGGATGCGGTGGACGAGAGCGGGGGTTTCATCAACGGGCTGGACGCGAGTCTGAGCCTGGTCGGGCCGGAAGGTGAACCGGCGCGGGTGGAGTTGGCACAGACCGCGCCGGGCCGTTACGAGGGAGTGTTCGTGCCCCAGGCGGAGGGGGCTTACCTGATGCGGCTGACCGCCCCCCCTCTATCCCCCCAACGGGGGGGGAGGAAGGGGGGGGGGGGGGG
>JAUWOI010000004.1 GCA_030612185.1 Anaerolineae bacterium | reverse complement strand
TGTTGAAAACGCCTACTTGTTGAAATTTACCTTGTTCAAGCTAACTGATCACCACCATATATGGGCAAATTCTGCACAATACCCCCATATATGGCGGTAAGGAAATTGGCGATTTCATAAAAATTTTCAGCGAACGGACAGATATTATACTCGTATTTGGAATTTAAGGCAAAACACCTATGCGGGAAACCGAACATACATAGGGCAGATGGAGACAGGTTCGCCCCAGACAGGTGGGGTTTGGCAAGTTATCAAGGTTCTCATCCCAGAACGATGCCTGGGGAGATCGAAGATCAGCCAGGTGAGCGGCCTGATGGCAGGGCTGCTGCTGCGCGGCAGATCTCCAGCGAGACGTCGTCCACGTACATGGCCGTGACGCCGTCCTGGCCGTCGTTGTAGACGCCGAACTGTAGTTTGATGGTCTGACCGGCGTAGTCGTCCAGGTCGAACTGGTGGAACGTCCACGCCTGGTTGTTGCGTCGCTGCCAGATCAGCGTGTCAATCCGCTGGTCGCTTTCGTCGAGGATGAGCACGTACTGTGCATCGTCTGATAGAACGGCCTCCTGGATGGTAGAAGCCAGGGGATGGGCCAGGAAAGCCGGATCAGCCGGAGACTCCGTGCTCATAGGGTAGAGCCAGAAGCGCAGCGTGGCGCTGATGGTATCGGCCGGGATGGTCACCGCCTGCCAGGTGGAGGAGTAACTATAGACGTCGTCGGCTGGCTCGACGATGCCCACGCGCATTGAGCGGCCGCCGCCGTGGGTCATGGCCGTGGTGTAGGTAGCGGGGTAGTCGGTGTCGGGGATCACCCAGACACTCTCGTCCTCAAAACCGCCGTTGGCGATCCCCTCGACGCACGTCGCAGGCAACGACGTGTAGTTGCGCAGGAGGAGAGGAAGATAGACACTTCCGTAGACGGTGATTTCACGGGGACGAGTGAAAGTGTCGGTGATACCTGAGCCAGAGACGGTCAGGGAGACTGTGTAGACCCCGGGGGTGGTGTAGGTGTGGGTGGGGCCTGGCTGCGTACCGGTGAGACCACCTGTGGTGAGCGAAGTCGAACCGCCTGTGGTGAGCGAAGTCGAACCATCGCCAAAGTCCCACTGCCAGGCGCTGATGTCGCCGGCCGATTCATCGGTGAACTGGACACCGAGCGGAGCCGATCCGCTGGCGGGATGGGCGGTGAAATTGGCGATGATGGGCTTGTCACTGACCCGGACGTAATCTGTCTTCACCTCTGTGTCGCTCCCGCCCGGCCCGCTCACGGTGAGGCTAACGGAAAAAGTACCGGTGAGGTCATACGTGTAGGTGGGTAGTTGCAGCGTGCCAGTTGTGCCGCCTGTGGTGAGCGAAGTCGAACCGCCTGTGGTGAGCGAAGTCGAACCATCCCCAAAGTCCCAAAGCCAGGCGCTGATAGAGCCGGTGGAGGTGTCAGTAAAGACGACGGTCAACGGCGGCTGGCCGGCCAGCGGCGCGGCGCCGAAGGTTGCCTGTACCGGGATGTAGATGGATATGACGTGAGTGTTGGTGACCGTGCCTCCGGCATTGGCGGCCGTGGCGGTGATAGCCTGGGTGCCGGTCATATTCCAGGTGAAGGCGACAGTGTCGCTCAAGCCGCCCGTGTTCGTGACGGGAGACTGCCCGGTGGCCTGCCAGACGTAGGTGACAGGCGCCGTAGCCGTGATCGGACTGGCGGTGGCAGTGAAAGTGTAGCCAGCCTGGACAACACCCGTCATCGGGCCGGCGACGGACACACCGGCCAGCGGGACGTCCTCGCTGCCAGGGTCGTGCAACCAACCACTAACTGTATTGCCTACAACCCAGTTAGTGACAGTAAGTGTGTTGCTGCCATCAGGTGAGTTGTTTTGTTCTATGACCAGGATTGTGCCATCTCCATTGTTGTCTACGTATGATTCGGCCACGACAGACGTGTGTCCCCAGGTTGAAGTAGAACCATAACTCAAGATGTCGTCCGGTTGGGGTGCTTTGCCTGGAGTGTCATTTGCGATTTGCTCAAGCCAGCAACCGTTCGTATCCACGTCACAGTTCCAGACCACCTCGCTGCCATTGGCACTGTAGGGGGCAATATCGTATGCCAGGTACATAAAGCGTTTGCTGATCTCGGGACATTGCCATTCCAGTTGTTCCACAGCGCCGGGGAAAAACGCGACCCACACCTCATCAGGAGCATCATCGGCCCACGGCCGTGGTCCACAGGCTTTCACCCCTCTATACACAGCGCCTAGAGGGTATGCCGGTATACCTGTTTCCGCATAATAGTTGTTCGTGTCGCAGTCACCATCCCACCAGGGTGGAAAAGGGAGATCGGAGGTGGTAGATTGTGACGCAGAACGATTATCAAGAGTACCATTTACTTGAGGCAAAAGACTGTTTGCTGCCGCCACACTTGTCGAAGGGCGGTTCAAATCTGGACTACTCAACTCGGTGCTATCAAGCGGACTGACCAGAGACAACACCTGGCTGCGCGACATCTCTGCGCTACTCAGTTCTTGACTGGCACGAATGATCCACATTCGACTGCCCGCTTCAACCACCCACTCTGTTATAACAACCGGCTTGGCAACAACGGCATCAACGTGCAAGTTCACCACACTGACCACACCAACAACCCGCTTACCGAAAAAGTTTGCGGCAGGGCCTGCCTGTGGATTTCCTCCCTGTCTCTCTCGATAATCCCGCAGAGTTGCGCGGTATACCTCTTCACTCTGGGCCTCCGCCCTGGGCAAAGCCTCCGTGCTGGGTTTCATGCCAAAAGGAATCGCAGTGATCGAGAATTCCTTGAAGACCTCTTCTCGTCCCATTTCGACGGCCGTCGCTACCTGGATAGCGTTATCTGGATCGGGTGTGGTAAAGCCGGGGGCAGGCCCAAAGGACGTAAAAAGGGATGTACACAGGCGCAAATCAACGCCATCAAGAGAAAGTGAGGTGCTCGGTAGACCTGTCAGAGCACCGAGTGCTGGCACAGACGGCGGCGGTACGTAGGCGCATGCAGTCTGGGTAGACGGGCGCATCAGCAGGAGCATACCGCTCAGCAGCAGCCCCAACGTCATCATTGCGACAAAAGACTTTCTCATTTCAGATCAAGACACTCCCAAAACAGGCACAAATAGCACACGGATACACACAGATGAACCCGCCACGAGCCCCGCCACGAGTACTCGCGGTGGTACTCGCGGTGGACGGATTCTCACGGATTTTTTTGTCTTTATCTGTGTACATCCGTGTGATCCGTGTTGATCCGTGTTCCATTTGTAGATGGCACAGCAGCGAGACCGGACCGGTGATCACGGCGGCGCTGCTGTTGCAGGGCAAATCTCCAGCGAGACGTCGTCCACGTACATGGCTGTGACTCCGTCCCAGCCATCGTTGTAGACGCCGAATTGTAATTTGATGGTCTGGCCGGCGTAGTGGCCCAGGTCAAACTGGTGGAACGTCCACGCCCGGTCGTTGTCTCGCTGCCAGACCAATGTGCCAATCCGCTGGGCGCTTTCGTCGAGGATGAACACGTACTGTGCATCGTCTGATAAAACGGCGTCCTGGATGGTAGCAGCCAGGGGATGGGCCGGGAAAGCCGGGTTAGCCGGGGACTCCTCGCTCATAGGATAGAGCCAGAAGCGCAGCGTGGCGCTGATGGTATCGGCCGGGATGGTCACCGCCTGCCGGGCGGAGGAGTAACTGTAGGCGTCGTCGGCTGGCTCGACGATGCCCACGCGCATCGAGCGGTCGCCACTGTAGGCTGCTGCTGTGGTGTAGCCGGCCGGGTAGCCGGTGAGGGGGATCTCCCAATCCCCATCGGATTCAAAGCCACCGTTGGTTATCCCTTCAACGCAAGGGTCGCTGGTCCGGAAATCCCTCAGCACCAGTGGGAGGTGAGTCAGGTACCCGACGGCTGTACGCAGCACGATGTGGCTCACGTGGACGGGGCTATAGACCGAGGTGACGGTCAGCGTCACCTGGTCGCGGTCTCCCGGCACTGCATCGGCGGGGATGGCCACTGCCAGCGGTACGGTGATCTGCTGCTGTGGGGGAAGGATGGCGATGAAAGAGAAAGGCAGCGTGGTCGTCCAGACCGGTGGACTGAGGGCCAGGTCGTAGGCGTCGCTCTCTGCTCCAGTGTTGATGATGGTCGCCGTGTGGGTGATGCGCTCCCCAGGTTCCCCGAAGCGGGTCGCCTGACCCAGAAGGTCGAAATCATAGGGCGGCGGCGGAATGATGGGTTCCAGCGCAAAATCCAGGGTCCTGACGGTGCCAGTCAGAACTGCAACGTCGGCCAGCGTCTGCGAATAGTAGCCCCCGGCCGACCCGGTGACAGTGTAGAGGCCGGTGGGCAGCACGATCTCATAACTGCCAGACCCGTCGGCCGTACCGTCGAAAAGACCATCCTGGCCGGCCGCCACCACTGTACCGCTCAAGGGAGCGGATGTGCCGGCATCCGCGATCGTGCCGCTGAGGGTGCGCATCGGCCCAGCCAGGTGGACCAGGGTAGCCAGGCTGGCGCGCGCGTACTCGCGGAAATAGGCCAGGTTAAGGGTGCTGAGCCGGTCGTTCGCCGTGTGATAGTTGGTGTTCCAATCATGGGGCTCGGCCGGCGCCTCGTAGATGTTGTAATAGTCCTCGCTGGCCAGGATGGCCGCGTAACCCTGGTCCCAGAAACGGGAGTGATCGGAGAAGCCCGCCCCGTTCTCGACGATTTGGGGCTCCAGGTCGAGGCCGTACACGTCCACCACGGCGGCGAAGAGGTCGGCCAGTCTGTCGGAGTCATCCTCAGTGCCGGGGAGATGGGAGTGCAAGTCTATGTCCGGGCCACCTTCGGCGTCCCAGGCGATCATATCGAGGTTGAGCACGCCGAGGATGTCCTCCCCAGCGTTGGCCACATCGCGGGCGTAGTAGCGACTGCCATGCATGCCCTGCTCCTCGCCGGTGAAGAAGACGATACGGATGGTGTAGGCCAAGTCGAGGTCTGCCAACAGGTCGGCTGCGATCAGCAAAGCCGTGGATCCGCTGGCGTTGTCGTCGGCGCCCGGAGCCGGGTCGTGAGGCCAGTCCGCCGCCCTGGAGTCGAGGTGGGCGGTGAGGAGGAATATCTGATCGGGATGAACGAGCCCCTGTTTCTCGCCGACGACGTTGCGCAGCGCGTAGCCCTCCAGCCAGTAGTCATGGTAGCATACGTCGTACCCCTGCGCCTGCATGTGCTCATAGACGTACTGGGTGGCCTTGGCAATAGGCTCGCCGCTGTAGGAGTAGCGGGTGGCCAGGAGATATGACTGTCCGCCGACGAGGACGGGCCACTCACCGCTGAGCCCACCGTCATAGCCAGAGACGGTGTCGCCGGTGATGTGAGCGAGCAGGCCGGTCACCAGCGGGTCGTAGAGGGGTGTGGTGGGAATCGCGCCGCTAGTGCGCGGGACAAGCACGATAGGATCAAGCCACAGGCGGGCCACGGGCAGGCTCAGGCTATCTGTCGCCGAGAGTGGTACGCCCTCGCGCAGGCGGCCCACCGCCTGGCGGCCGTCGTCATAGAGGATGGTGAAGATGGGTGCAACCCGTTCAGCCATCCTGGGGCGGCCGCTCTCGAGCAGATAATAGACCGCGTCACTGGCGTCGGGATCGAGAACCGCCCAGGCCAGGTCGAGAGACCGCAAGTCCCTCTGATCCTGAGGGGTGAGCACGGCCAGGAGATAGTCAGCGCCCGGCGCGGTCAGGTGGGCCCGCACCGGCAGGCCCAGGGCCACGACGCGGTCCAGGTCGTCTGGCCCCCTCAGGTCAATTCGGACCAGAGCGGGCAGGTTCTGGCGCTGGCCCAGCGCCGGCGCGGCCAGCACCAAGGCAGCCAGCCCTAGCCCCATAGGAAGGAAGAACAGTTTATGGCTCAATGGCAAACTTTGTTAGCATGCGTAACCCTAAATCTCCAAATCTTACATCCACTGCGAGTACTCCACTGCGAGTACTCGTGGCAGGCGTGGCAGGCCACCAATCTTAAATCGCAGTAACGCAAAACTTGCTACGTCACCCTGAGCGAAGTCGAAGGGTCTCAGTCCTTGTAAAGGGAGATTCTTCGCTACGCTCAGAATGACGGCCTGTTGCCAAGTAACTTTTGCGGTATTGCTTTAAATCCAATACGGTTCAGATAAGCAACGTCCAGACCTCCGAGGTCTCACGAGACCCTTGCACGACAGCATTTTTGCTCAATACGGCATATTTCGTGCCTACGAAGCTCTTGCCGGAGACCTCGGAGGTCTTAACTAAACCGTATTGCTTTAAATCCAAAGTTCCCTACGGGATGATTAGCCGCTGTCCAACGTAGATGGTGTTTAGATTCCGTAAACTGTTGGCAGCGGCGATAGCCCAGGGCGTGGTGCCGAAACGCAGGGCAATAGACCAGAGCGTGTCACCTCGTTGGACGACGTAGACCGTTTGTGAAGGTGGCGGCCACGGCGTGCCGGAACCGGAGACGAAAAGCCGCTGCCCAACGTAGATGGTGTAGGGATAGCGCAGACCATTCAGGGCTGCCAATGCCTGGTAAGTTGTCCCGAAGCGCCGGGCAATGGAATAGAGCGTGTCACCCCTTTGGACGATGTAGTAGGTGGTCGGCCCGGTCGGCTCTCCGCTGCCAGAGGGTATCCAGAACACCTGTCCGGAGAAAATCTGGTTGGGGTTGAGGATGCCATTGGCCTGGACAATAGCCTGGGCGGTGGTTCCGAAGCGCCGGGCAATGCTGTACAGGGTGTCACCGGGGCGCACCGTATAGTAGAACCCACTCGATGGGATCGGAGTAGGAGCGGCCGTAGGAACGGCAGTAGGAACAGGGAGCGTAGGTGTAGGGAGTGGCGAGGATGCAACGATCTGCCCCGGTGTCCGCTCACCGCCTGCGGCCAGCGCGGTCGCCGCACTCGCCAGCGCCAGCACGACGATACCGACACCAAGAACCCATCGCCCAAGCAGCACCTGCCTGGCCCACGCCTGCCACGAGAGCCCCGCCACGAGTACTCGCGGTGGTACTCTCGCAGTGGAGCTCGCCAGCGCTTTGACCTCACGAATCGTGTACGTAGTTTCACGCACGTCCATTTCACTTCCTCCTTGACTATTTTGCAGTAATTCCCGGTATGATCAGACCTGACAGGTTTCTATCCAAGACTTGCTGTGCAACACAGTTGCCGAGTGACAAATGGGGCCTCAAGTCACAAGATTCGTGGAAACCTGTCAGGTCTTGACGCCATAACGGGAATTGCTGGTTCACGCTTAAGGGATGATGCCCCCACGCGGCCAACGCCGCTCGTAAACAGCGTTCCCCTGTGTCACTGCATCGCAAATTTCCAGTGAGACGTCGTCTACGTATATAGCCGTGACACCGTCCCATCCATCGTTGTAAACGCCGAATTGCAGTTTGATGGTCTTACCAGCGTGGACCTCCATGTCGAACTGGTGTGACGTCCATTGTGGATCATCCGTTCGCTGCCAGATCAGCGTCCTGATCCACTCGTCATACTCGTTGAGGACGAGCACGTATTGCATATCGCTCGCCAGGTTGGCCTCCTCGACGGTAGCAGCCAGTGGACGTACGGGGAGGGTCAGGTTAGCCGGAGGCTCCCCGCTTACGGGATAGAGCCAGAAGCGCAGCGTACCACTGATAGCGTCGGCGGGGATGGTCACCGTCTGCTGGAATGAGGAGTAACTGTAACGGTTGTCGCCTGGCTCGACGATGCCCGCACGCATGGAGCGGTTGCCGCTGTGGACGGTCGCCGTGGTGTAGCCGGCAGGATACGGCGTGGTAATGAGTTCCCAGTCACCGTCGTACTCGAAGCCGCCGTTAGTAATCCCCTCAGCACACGAGAAGGTAGTGGCGCAAGCCCAATCGCTCCAGGGTGAGTTGCCGTAGCCGTTGAAGGCATAGACATGGAAGCAATAGTAAGACTCGGGCGCCAGGTCCCCGACTGTGTATGAGGTCGTGTTGGCCCCGACGTTCGCCACCCAGGTAGCCCCATCATAGATGGTAAAGCCGGTTTCGTCAGGCGAGTTGTCCTGCCAGTCCAACCGGATCTGGCTCCAACTGATGGGCGTGGCTTGCAGATGGCTGGGAGCCTCTGGTGGGGCGTCAGCGGACACAGTGACGTAATTGGGGCGGATCAGTGTGTCCATCTCACCCGGCCCACTGACGGCCAGGGTAACGGTGTATGATCCTGTCTCCGTGTAGGTGTGGGTCGGGCTGGTTTGCGTGCTGGTGATGCCGCCTGTGGTGAGCGCAGTCGAACCATCGCCGAAGTTCCATAGGCTGGCGGTGTAGCCCCCGGCCGAAGTGTTGGTGAAAACCACTGTCAGCGGAGCCACGCCAGAGGTGGGCCAGGCTGTGAAATCTGCCTGTACCGGCGTGTAACTGCGCAGAATGAGGGGCAGATAGACGCTCCAGACGAGAGGATTGGTCACCTCATTTGACCAGGCGCAGCCACCCAGCGTCCCACCGGCGAGATAGATGCAGGCACGGTTTGTGATGTCGGCTGGAAGCATCGCCGTGCCGGAACCACCCGCCTGTACGACAAAGCGGACCGTCACCTGGTTGGTGGGTGTTACCGTCAGCGTGCCTGTGATGATGCCGCCGGCATGCGTGATGACGCTTGTGGTGGGCCGCTCCACAAAACGCGTGAAGGTCGTAGTTGTTAGCGGGTCATAAAGCCCCAACTGTACACCGGGCGCAGCCGAGATGACCAGAGTGTAGGTGAGTTCGTCACCATGCCTTACCTGCCCCGTGGGAGTGACTGTCTTGATCACACTTCCACCTTGGAGGCTATACGTGTCTTGCAGCACGGCGACCTGAACCACTGTACTATCGCTCCCGGCGTGTCCGCGCAAGCGGGCACTTGCGTCAAACCGGCTGGTGTTCTCAATGAGCATTTCAGGCGTGGCTGGGTCAACTGGCTGCGATTGAGCCACCGCAAGCACAGCAACGCCAGGCACAAGAACCAGTAGCAGAGCGATGAACACGACAAACCTTGACAGGGTTAACTGTTGCGCTTTCATAGTTCTACTCCTTTCTTGATCGCACTAAGGGGTGAATCGCCATAGTCGCACCAGGGTTTCTGGCGGGAAAGCAAAGACGCGCCAAGACGAGGGCCAGGCCCCTCTTGGCGCGTCAATCGTCTGATAGAACCAGGGAGTTCAGTGAATACCAGCCAGTCAATCACGCCGCCCCCTTCTCTCAAGGCCGAAAACTTCTTCTCTATTGGTTGGTTGTCACATCTAACATTATAGCACAAAACTCAGTGCCGTGGGGTTACAATACCGTTACAGTGCAAAAGCGGGAGATTGCCCGCGTGGGGTCAACTCCCGCTGATCCGCTGTTCTCATCTCCTCGTATCGCCCCCATGTACGCCTCAAGCGGTCCAACGCCAGCCGTCGGCGGTCCGTTCCAGCCCCCAACGCTTGCGGGCGGCGGCAACGTGGCGCTGCAGTCGCTCGTACACGCCGTCGGCGTCGAAGAGCACCTGGCCATCTTCCGCGATCTCGCAGAATAATGGCTCGCCGGAGATGATCTGTGCTGTCAGTTCGTCCTTCGTCTTCACCACCGGCTGGACAATGCCGTCGCTACAAGCGTAAACCGTTTCCCAATCCACCGGGTGCTCAAAGACCACCAGTACATCGGCGTCGCTGTACTGGGTGAACTCGCCGGTGGTCACCGAGCCAAAGAGCAGTGGGGATAATCACCCCAGGTGGCTCTGGACAAATTCGACGATTTCTGTACCATAGCCCTCCACCCTTTCAGCGGTCTCCTGGTCGTAGAACTCGGCCGGCCTTGAGCCGTTCACTCACCGGCCCCGTACGCCCATTATAGCGTTCGAGGCGAATTCGGTCAAGGTATCGTATTCCTGTCTGCGCTATCTGCGAAGCAAGCAAGGCCAGGTGCGCGGAGGGTCGCTACCGCCGCCAGCGGATCCGGCCCTACAACATCTCTTGCGCGACCAACTCCCGCCCCAGGTCAATCAGTTCCTGCACGGTGGCAATGAACCCCTCGGCGGCCTCGACGCTGGGGGGCGGGGCCTCCTCTTCGTCCTCAGCCAGCGGGGCGGTGAGGGCACGGACGCGGTCCACGCGAGCGGCCAGATCGGTGGGGACGCGGCCGGGAGCGACCAGTTCCGCCTCCACCAGGCGCGGGGAGGGCAGTTTGTCGTCGGGGGTACGCTCTTTAAAGAGGGACAGATGCGCGTTGAGTGACCAGGCGAGTGCCTGGCGCACCGGGCGCATCACTTCCTCCGGGAAGCCGCCCTGCAACACGACGGACGCCAGTTTGAGCCGCTTGTCGGCCGTGTCGAAGCCTTTGTTGGCGCGGCGCAGCCGCCTCTCCAACGCCTTACGCTCGTCGTCGCGGGCCGGCGCGGGGATGGCCGGGGCCTGGTAGACGGGAGCGAGCCCGGCTGTCTGCTCCATCACCCCACCGGTGAGAGCGGAGAGCGCCCGGTAGCCCTCCTGCTCCATCAGCAACAGACCCGGCGTCGGAAAGTCGCCGTAGTGTTCGTTGAGTAACGTTTCGACCTTGGAGCGCAGTTTGGCCGGTCCGCGGTCCACGACGACGAGGACGTTCCCATCCACTGCGAGAGTACTCTCGTGGCAGGCGGCGGGAGCGGAGGGGAGTTGCGGAGCCTGTCGCACCAGGAGGATACGGCCTGGGTAGCGCCCCACCAGCAGGTCGGCGAAGCCCTGCAACGTGGGCGCAGGCACGGCCTCTGGTTCTGCCTCAACTGCAGTCGGTTCGAGCACCAGTTCCGGCCTGATCGCCTCCCGAGCGCCCAGCAGCACTTCGAGCCGCTGCAAGACGCCCTGGCCCGCGTCCTTGAACGAAAGGTCAGTGACGGTGCTATCCTCGTTGAACGCCGCGTCGAAGACGGCCCGCTTGGCGGCCAGCGTGTCGAGCATGCGCTCCTCGATCGTGCCTTTGGCGATCAGGTTGACGACGTTGACGGTGTGCGCCTGGCCGTGACGGTGCGCGCGGGCGATGCGCTGGGCGAGCACAGCCGGGTTCCAGGGCAGGTCGAGGTTGACGACCATACTGGCGGCCTGCAGGTTCAATCCCACGCCACCGGCGTCGGTCGAGAGGAACACTTTGCACTGGGGGTCCTCGAAGAACTGCTCAATGAGCGCGCCGCGCTTCTTGGAGGGCACGGCGCCGGTCAGTTTGACCCAGCCCAGTTTGAGCCTCTCCAGCGCCGGCTCGGTCAGATCGAGCATCCGCGTCCACTGGCTGAAGATGATAGCCTTGCGCCCGTTGCTGGCGACCTCCTCGCCGAGAATCTCGCGCAACTCGCGCAGTTTGGGAGCAGTCTTCTCGCAGTCCTGGGGTTTGATCTCTGGATCGTGGAGCGCCAGGGCGTTGCAGATCAGGCGCATTTTGACCAGAGAGCCCAGAAGAATCTTGTGCTCCTTCGGCGTGAGCGGGCGCCGGCGTGCTCGCGCCATCAACTGGGCAACTCTTCGCTCATATTCAGCATAAGCAGCCCACTGGGCATCGGTCATCTCGACGAAAAAGTTGCTGTCAATGCGTTCTGGCAGGGCGAGCAGCACCTCCTCGCGCACGCGGCGCAGGACGTAAGGCGCGATGCGGTGGCGCAGTTCGTCCAGGTTCTTGTAGCCCAGCACCTTGTAGGAGCCGGAGGGCCGCCGTTCAGTATCGTAGTAGCGTTGGTTGAAGCGCCACAGGGGGCCGAGGATGGTGGGGTCAATGAACTGAAAGACCGAGTAGAGTTCATCCAGCCGGTTCTCCAGCGGGGTGCCGGTCAGGACGAAGGCGTAGGGACTGCGCAGTCGCTTGACCTTGTCCGCCGTCTTGGTGCGCCAGTTTTTGATCCTCTGCGCTTCGTCGAGGATCACCAGGTCGAACTCCCGCCGGGCGATCTCCTCCTCGTCGAAGCGCACCAGTTCATAGTTGATGGTGTTGAAGAACTGGAGGTCCCGATAAAGACTGCGGCGCTGAATCGGGTTGCCCTCGATGACCTGGACGGACAGCGAGGTGAAGCGACGGATTTCGCGCGCCCACTGGTGCTTGAGCGAGGCGGGGCAGACGATCAGCACGTGCCGGATGTCGCGCAGTTGCTTGAGCAGGGCGGCGGCGGCGATAGCCTGCACCGTCTTGCCCAGGCCCATGTCGTCGGCCAGTAGCATGCGCTGGCCAAAGGTCAGGTGGAGCACGCCCTCTTCCTGGTAACCATAGAGCGGCGTCGAGAGGACGTTGAGTGAGCGGTTGCCCTGCTCCACCTGGTCGAGGAACCAGCGCCTCTGTTGTTGAACTGCCTCGACGTCCCGTTGATTCTTCAAGTAGTCGTGTACAGCCTGGTCCACGTGAATCTGCTCGCGGTCGCGGGCCGGCGATCGGTTCAGTTCGCTGAGCAGCGCGGGCAGGCTCTGCGTGACCTTGCCCTGCAAGACCCCTTCGGCGTCGAAGTAACGGGTCAGCAACGAGTATAGCCTCTTGCGTTTCGGGAAAGGCAAAGTGACGCGGACGGTGGTTCGCTCGGCGTGGTGGACGTACATCTGGGCAGTGGGCGGGGCCTGGGCGATGAACTCCTCCCACTGGTCAGCGAACTCTTTTGCCAGGTTGATCAGCACACCTTCGATGTGCTTGCACGTCCCGATAGTGTTGGTGCGGTAATCGGGACAGGTGCAGGTGTTGAGTCGCTCGGTGAGCGAGCGAATCTGGACAGTATAGACTCGTTCGGACGTAGAACACACTTCAAATGTGCTGTAGACCGGGTGCCGGCCCTGGTTGACGATTTTGACGAGTTCTTCCTTGCCGCGCTTACGGCGGCGATTGATCTGTTCCTGGAGCATGTCCGTTTGTTGTTTGGTCTGGTTCATCTCATTCTCCCTTGGATGTTATGGGATGCGCTCGAATCCCTGTTCAGAAAAGTATTGTATACTATCCTGCCCTCCTACGCAAGCCTCCGCGTGAGTGACCACAGAACAACCGCTCCGACCTGTCCGGTTGAGGCGGTTTTTTGTTTGGCTTGCGACGATGGCGCTGAGTCGCCGCCGCCTTGAGCAACGGATTTTCATTGTTTTCTTGTCTTACTTTCACCTGCGTTATACCGCCGTTAGTTAGAATGGATTCCACACCGCACCTGCATAGGACCAAGGGAAAACGCCTGGCGGCTCGCTGAAGCCAGAGCCGGTGGTTAAAGCCATAGCCCGTCATTCTGAGCCATAGCCCGTCATTCTGAGCGTAGCGAAGAATCTCGCCCTGGATAGGCGGTTTGGGTGCTGTGGCATGAGATTCTTCGCTTCACTGCGCTCCGCTCAGAATGACATTGAGATGATTATTTTTCTGGAACAGCCTTATCTGAAGAAGGAGGTTTTGACGTGGACAGTCACGAAGAACAATTGATGACGATGAATTTCCGTTGTTCGTGTTCGCATTGCTCCACAAGAATGGAGGCCGTCGAATACAAGGGCGGCACCTGGCTCACTCCTGAGATGGCAATTTATGAATGCCCACTTTGCGGCAAACGCAAGATAGTCGTCTACAAGCCAGAAACGGTACTGATGAACACACTACAGCAAGCGGCCGCGTGTTGACCACTCGCCCACGCAAACCTAGGCTTAAGCGACGGCGAAACAACCGCCCTGACCTGACACGGTTCGGGCGGTTTTGCACTTATCATTCGCCGATGATCTTAACCAGGACGCGCTTCCTCCGGCCGCCGTCGAACTCACCATAGAAAATCTGTTCCCACGGGCCAAAGTCCAGGCGACCATCCGTGACCGCCACGACGACCTCACGACCCATGACCTGTCTCTTCAGGTGGGCGTCGCCATTATCCTCGCCGGTTCGGTTGTGGCGATAGCGGCTGGTGGGCTCGTGGGGGGCCAGTTCCTCCAGCCAATCCTCATAATCCCGGTGAAGTCCACGTTCATCGTCGTTGATAAAGACCGAAGCAGTGATGTGCATGGCGTTGACCAAAGCCAGTCCCTCACGGATACCGCTTTCACGCAAACACGCTTCGACCTTGGGCGTGATGTTAATGAACGCCCGACGACCAGGGACGTTGAACCATAACTCTTTTCGATAGGTTTTCATAGGAAGTTATCCTCCTCATACTGCGCTGAGCGTTCTCAGAAAAGGGTAGGAGCCCAACCGCGTTGGGCGTTTTCCGGCCCCAGATTGTACACCGCCCCACCCGCCTGCGCAAGCCAGCGCGTGAGTAACGGCGAAACGACCGCCCCGATTTGCACGGCTGGGGTGGTCTGCGGCGGTGGCGGCTAGTTTGACCTTTGCGGGGATGTTTGGTATACTGAATGTGTACGTTACAGACAGGCAGTCTATCCGCTTCCGTGTTGCGAGCATCGAGGGGGGTAGAGCCACTTCCAGCGATGCTCGCAAGACGGCCCACGAAAGAGGCCAAAATAGGGCCAAAAACGGCCATTTTGACCGGTTTGGGGAGAGTTTTTGCGAGCATCGGGCCGGTTTTGGAGGATGTACCGATGCTCGCAGGTAGACATAATGATCAGAAAGGGGGTGAAAAGGGGCATGAAAGCCATTTTAAGGGCCATTTATCGGCCTGGGAGTGGTGATAGAGGCAAAAAAGCAGGGAAAATCAAGAAAGGGGAAGGGTAGAAAAGACCCCAGAGCCCACACGGGCGCTGAGACTTGTCGAGAGTTCTTTGCCAGGAAACACAACAACGAATTTAGAAATAAACGAACGAGTGCTCTTGAGACAAAGTCTGTGTGCATCCGCCTATCTGACACAGTGCCCCCCCGGAAACAACGTTAAACACAGGCAACAAGTGAGTTCTGGCTGCCCAAGCGAAGCATACAGGCTAGATTGAGTTCCGAATTCGCTCCATTCTAAATTCGTTGTAGTGTTTTTATACAGAACTCCCACTTGGCTATAATCCGTTCAATCCGTTCTCAAAATCCGTTGACAGCACGCAGAAAAGCCCCCACTGTTATTGACCGGGTTATAATGGTCCATACGTGACCGCTGCACGACCGCCCCGACCGTGCAGGTCGGGGCGGTCGTGTGTTGCTTGACTGGCGGGTATAAGTTTTGACTTCTGCGCAAGGTTGGGCTATACTGTTCAAGACGCCCAAAGCGGTGGGAGTGCCCTGAATGTGAGCATTCACACAAACCAAATTAGAGAGGAGGTATCAGATGGCCATAGAGGAAGTCAGACGCATCAAGGCGCAACAGACTGGCCCTTTGCTAAGCAAGAGCAACGTGGTGGCCTGTGGCGTCGGCTACAAAGAGGTTGGCGGGGTCAGGACCGACGAACTGTGCGTGATCGTCTCGGTCGCTAAGAAGGTACTCAAAGCAGAACTGGCACCCGGCGATCTCGTCCCTCAGGTCTTGGAGGGGATCAAAACCGATGTGCAAGAAACAGGGGTGATCCACGCTCTGCAAGACCACACTGCCAGGTGGCGACCAGCGCCAGGGGGCGTCTCCTGTGGACACGTTGACATTACAGCGGGCACGCTTGGCTGTCTGGTGAGCAGAGGAGACCAGATCTACATCCTGAGCAATAACCACGTGCTGGCCAACTCAAATCAGGCCCAGCCCGGGGACCTGATCCTGCAGCCAGGACCACACGACGGCGGTACCATTGAGGACCAGATCGCCACCCTGGAGGAGTTTGTGCCCATCAACTTCGGCACTTCCACCCCCACCTGCCCGATCGCCACCGGGATGGCTGCAATCCTCAACTGGATGGCAGAACTTGTAGGTTCCCAGCATCGCCTCCAGGCTTTCCAAGAGAACCCCGAGACGAATCTGGTGGACGCTGCCATTGCCAGACCCATTTCTGCCGACCTCGTGGAGAAGCGCATTCTTGAGATCGGGGAGCCCCAGGGGGTTGGCGAAGGGACTCTGGGTCTGGCGATTCGCAAGAGCGGGCGCACCACAGCCTTGACCAGCGGCGAGATCACGCAGATAGATGCGACGGTGCAGGTAAGTTATGGCACGGGGAAGACGGCCACCTTCACCGACCAGTTGGTAGCAGGGGCCATGAGTTCTGGTGGCGATTCAGGGTCTGCGGTGCTGGATGAGAGTGACCACGTCATCGGGCTACTCTTTGCTGGCTCCGACTCGACCACGATCATCAATCGTATCCAGAACGTCGTGGCAGCACTGAATGTGGGTATTCCCTGAACCTACCCTCCCGCAGGTGTTACTACTCAGGTCCAACGCACTTTTGCTACAAATCTGCCTGCTCTAAGCGCGTTGCACCTACATCATCCCATATCCGTTGCTGTCCTGGAATCCATGTTCTCCCCTGATGCGGGCACGATCACTCGCAGCCGGCCCGGCAGGATCGTGTATTCGACGTGGGTCGCAGATAACTCGAACAGTTCGCCGTCGGCCTGGATGGGGGTGGACGGGTCGCACTCGATGGTCAGGCGGGTGGTGCGGGCGTACTGCACATGCGGATCCTCGACGTGACTGCCGTCGAACGTCTTGGGCAGCAGACGCAGCAACTGGAGCCGTCCCAACTTCGCGCCAAATATGAAGTCCAGGTAGCCGTCGTCCATCTCGGCGCGGGGCGTCATCCAGAACGCGCCTCCGGTGCGGCGGGTGTTGCCCACGGAGACCAGCGCAACCGGCCCCTCGTATTCCCCGTCATCCCAGGCAAGCCGCGCGTGCCAGGGCTTGTGGCTGAGGATAGTCTTGAGCGCGGCCAGGATGTAGCGGGGCGTGCCCTTGATCCGCTTCATCGCCCTCTCCGTGATGGTCACCATCGGCTCCAACCCTATCGCCGAGTTATTGTCGAAATAGCGGCCGTTGACGCACCCCACGTCAACGATGCGCGTGTGTCCCTGCAGGATGACATGGCAGGCTGCTTCGATCTCCTTCTCCAGGCCGAGCATGTCGGTGAAATCGTCGGCCGAGCCGAGCGGGATGATACCCAGCGGGCCGCCCATTCCATCGCTTCGGCTACGCTCAGCGCCAGCGCCAGCGGCCTGCATCAGGCCGTTGACCACCTCGCTGATGCTCCCGTCGCCACCAGCGGAGACGATGGGCGAGAAGCCCGCCAGTGCCGCCTCCCGCGCCAGTTCGATGCCGTGATTTGGCCCCTCGGTGGCAACCAATTCGTAGTCCAGGCCAATCTTCTGGCACACCCGCTCGATGTCGGGAATGGCCGCCTTGGCTTTCCAGCGGCCCGCATACGGGTTGACGATAATTTTGGTTGTATTCATTTCCTTTGTCCTCCCAGGGCCTATAATAGCGAAGATTGCCATTTTGCACAAGTGCGGCTGGCTGAGTTGGCCGAGAGTGCGCTTGACGAAAGCGACGGTTTGCGCTACAATAGCGCAGCCGTGCGGGCGGGCTAAGTCCCGCCCGCTTGGTTGCAAGATGATTATTCCGCCATCAGGCGCGGCAAGTGTTCGGGAGGTAATGAATGGCAGAGCAGGTTGAATTGACAGCCGAAAAGCGGGCAGTGCTGGGCAAGCAGGTGCAGCAACTGCGACGGCAGGGATGGGTACCGGCCGTGATGTATGGACACGACTTTGTCTCCGTGCCTTTGCAGTTCGAGACCCGGAGTTTGACGCAGACGCTCTCACAGGTCGGTGGTAGCCAACTCGTTCGCATCAAGGTCAAGGGACAGAAGCAGCCTGAGATGGCCCTCGTGCGCGCGGTGCAGCGCGATTGTATTCGGGGCACTTTGTTGCACGTGGACTTCTACCGTGTGATGATGACTGAGCGCCTCACGACTGAGATACCGTTGGCAATAGTGGGAGAATCACCGGTGCTGGAGCTGAAAGAGGGCATTCTGCTGCACGGTATCTCTACCATTGAGGTTGAATGTCTGCCTGGCGACCTGGTGGACGCGCTAGAAGTGAACCTCTCCGACCTGGTAGAGGTGGATCAGGCATTGTACGTGCGTGATCTGGCTGTCCCTGCTGGCATAGAGGTTCTCACCGGCCCGGACGAGATGATTGTACGCATAGCCCCGCTGGGTGCGGAGGAAGAGGAAGAGGAGGAGGAAGAGCTACTGCTCGAGGCCGAAGAGGTCGAGGTCATCACGGAGGCCCAGACCAAGGAGACATCTGTCGAAGAGGATTAGCAACCGGCAAGGCGAGAGACGAAGCGGAGACAGAGGAACAAGCCTGTCTCCGCTTCTTTGATTCTAAGGTGCAACGCACTTGTTTCTCAAAAGTGCGTTGCACCTTAATCTTGACAGGGAAAGACTTAGGGTATAGAATGAGACTATCTTTTGTGGGGTGGTGTAAATGGAGTACAAGGATTACTACCAAATCCTGGGTGTGGATCGAAACGCAAGTGAGAAGGATATTAAGCGGGCCTACCGTCGGTTGGCCCGCCAATTGCATCCCGACGTCAACCCGGACGATAAGCAGGCTGAGGAGAAGTTCAAAGAAATTAACGAGGCCCACGAGGTCCTGAGTGATCGGGAGAAGCGGGTCAAGTACGACCAGTTGGGCGCCAATTGGCAGCAATGGCAGCGTATGGGCCACGACCCGAGCCAGTTTGACTGGTCACAGTGGTCCACCGGTGCGCCAGGAGGAGCACGCGTCGAATGGAGCGGTGACCTGGGCGACATCTTTGGCGGCGCGGGTGCAGACATGTTCTCGGACTTCTTCCGCTCCCTCTTTGGCGGAACAGGCGGTGCAGGGCGCACGCGCGCCACTGATGACCTTTTCCGCCGCACGACCAGCCGGCGCACGACGCGCGGACAAGATGTGGAAGCCCCGGTGGAGATTACATTAGAGGAGGCATTCCACGGCGCCACCCGCATGTTGGAGCAGGATGGACGCCGGATTCAAGTGAAGATCCCACCAGGAGCGCGGACTGGATCAAAGGTGCGTATCGCTGGCAAGGGTGGCCCTGGCTACGGGGGCGGTCCGACCGGCGATCTTTACCTCAATATCACCGTCAAACCGCACCCAGTTCTCAAGCGTGAGGAGGATAACCTGCGCTGCGAGGTGGACGTGGACCTGTGCACCGCTGTGCTGGGCGGTCAGGCGCGAATCTCGACGTTGAACGGTGATGTATCTTTGAAGGTCCCCCCTGGCACCAACGGCGGCAAAACCTTCCGTCTGCGCGGCAAGGGGATGCCGAATCCGCGTTATCCAAAGCAGCGTGGTGATCTGCTGGCTACAGTACAGGTACAGGTCCCCCAAAAACTGAGCCCCCGCGAGCGGGAACTATTCGAGGAACTGGCCCATCTTCGAGAGCCGTCTTCGAGAGAGGATGTGAAATGACCTCACGAAAGCATTTGGTGCTCGTCGCACTGCCTCTGCTGTTGGCTCTGCTCGCCTGTACCTGCGGCAGCCAGGAGTTCCTATTCCTGCCCACTCCGACTGTGCCATCCATTTCTGTACCCGCACCCGTGCTCGTCGCTACGCCCACTCCCCTGTCAGGTGAGATCATCGCCGACGTGGACGCAGAAGACGCTATGCTGATCAACCTCTACCAGCGGACCAACCCAGGTGTGGTTTACATCGAAGTGCTGGTGAGAGAAGGAGAAACCAATATACCACTTGGCAGCGGATCCGGCTTCGTGATAGATACGGAAGGTCATATCATTACCAACAATCACGTCGTGGAAGAAGCAAACATTGTCCGCGTCATTTTCTCCGACGGCAGTGTAGCCGATGATGCCCAGATCCTAGGCCGGGATCCGTATTCAGACCTGGCGGTGGTCTTCGTGGACGTCTCTCCCGAACGATTGGTGCCTCTGGAACTGGGCGATTCGAGCACACTCCAGGTGGGACAGCGAGTCATCGCCATCGGCAACCCCTTCGGACTGGAAGGAACGATGACCGTCGGTATCATCAGTGCACTGGGGCGCACGCTGCCGGCCCAGGTGATCCAGAACGCTGGCTTTCGCAACCCCGAGATCATCCAGACCGATGCGGCCATCAACCCGGGCAACTCCGGTGGACCACTGCTCAATACGCGCGGGCAGGTGATCGGCGTCAATACGGCCATCCGTTCGGCGACGGGCACCAACTCCGGCATTGGTTTCGCCGTGCCAGTCAACAGCGTCAAACACATTGTGCCCCATCTGATCGAGGAGGGTACCTACCACTACCCCTACCTGGGCATCACCTCCGACAATCGCTTCACCATAGCAGAACTAGCGGGGCCGCTGGGGCTGCCGGTGACCAACGGAGCGCTCATCTCCGAAGTCCAGCCTGAGACCGCTGCGGTCCGGGCCGGTCTGCGGGGCGGCGACCACGAGGTCGAGATCATGGGGACAACGATCATGGCTGGCGGTGACATCATCGTCGCCATTGATGGATATGAACTGCGCGATTTCGATGACCTGATCGCCTACCTGGTACGTGAGACCGAAGTGGGACAGGAGGTTGTGTTGACGGTTATTCGAGACGGGGCGGAGTTGGAGATTCCGGTGACATTAGGAGAGAGACCGTAGTCAATGAACAATGAACAATGACCAATGACCAAACGAACAAATGAGGGGGTTGCTGGCCAGATGGCCGCTAATATCTAAATAAGGGGGTAAAAGTGATGTTCAAACAAGAGGACTTGCGCGAACTGGTAGCGTTTCGGGCTCAGACGCCGATGTTGAGCGTCTACCTGAACGTGGACCCGACGGAACGCACGACAGATGAATATAAACTTTCGCTGCGGCAAATGCTGAAGCATGCGGAAGGATCGGCCGCACCCGAAGATATGGCAGCCGTGGGGCGGTTCTTCGATCACGAATACGATTGGTCGGGCCGGGGGGTGGTCGTTTTCTCTTGTGCCAAAGAGGAGTTCTGGCGCGCGTATCCCCTGGCCGTTCCCGTTGCTTCCGGGGTGACGGTGGCTCGTAAACCCTACATCTGGCCGCTGGCGGCGCTCGTGGATGCCTATGGCAGTTACATGGTGGCACTGGTAAATCGGGAGAGGGTACGACTGTCACTCTTTGGAATGGGCGAGTTACAGATCAGTGATGAATACGTGGGAGAGGATGTGCGCAAGTTGAAGAAAGGGCGCGGCTCTTCGGGCGGGCCAGGACGTCGAGGGGGAGCACCCGTCTCAAGCAAGCGCGAGGAGGAGATAGCGCAGCGCAACATCCGCAAGGCGGTCAAGGCGACGCAGCATTTCTGCGGCCAACACAAGCCACAGCGCCTGATCGTCGCTGGCGCTGAACCGACGGTGGCCCGGTTCCGCGAGGCGTTGTCCAAACAGTTCCAGAAGAAGGTGATCGGTTCGTTCAGCGCCGACGTGAACGCATCAGAGCCGGAGATACGGGATCGCTCCCTGGAGATTTTGCAGCAGGTGGAAGATGAACGGAAGACGGCCCTGGTGGAAGCGGTGTTCACGGCGGCGGCGAAGGGGCGGGGCGGCGCCATCCGCCTGGCAGATACACTCGGCGCGGCCCACGAGGGCCGCATCCAGACACTGGTGGTTGCCCGTGGATACCACCAGCCAGGTTACCAGTGCCGCAACTGTGCTTACATCACCGACCAGTCGTTGGAGGTTTGCCCCTTCTGCGACGGTGAGGTCGCGGAGATTCCCGATGCAGCCGAGGCACTGGTGACGAAGGTGATCGAAGACAGCGGCAAAGTAGAGGTGGTGGACGATCACCCCAAGATAGCAGAGTTCGGCGTGGGGGCGCTATTGAGGTATTAGAACGCGGATCCCAGAACAATAACGGATAGACAGTAACGGCTAACAGTAACGGATAGGAGGGGGTCGCAGCAGCGACCCCCTCTTGGTTTGCGTTGCCCTCGGAGACCCTTGGGGTTTTCCGAAACCCCGAGGGTCTGGGGGTACACGTGCACTTGGGCCTTGTTTTGCACCGCTACGCACTCTGTCCAGGCGGTTTTGACATCGGTGAAGCTCAATGTCCAGGCATGATCGGCTCCGCGGATGATGATCCCGCCGCTATGATCGACCAGGTCCGTTTCACAGAACCCAGGCCGATCCTCGCTCCAGTCGGCCCAAGTGCGGATCGGAATCTGGTGCTTGAGCAGTGTGCCGGGCTTCGTGAAGCCCCGCGACTTTCTCAATTGGGGACGACGACCCGCCAAGAGACGATCCATTGTGGCGGGACTGACCCGCATCAGCTTGCCGTAGCATCCTGGACCAACTTGGAGGGCGCTAGATTCGTACAAGCCTGGTAACTCGATATCTATTGCTGCACGCAGTCGTTTGGAGCAGATACCATCGAACAGGTCCGACAAGATGAGAAGTGCTTGGATTTCCTCATCACCATATATGGCCCGCCTTGGGCGACGGATGGGATGCTTGCCCGTTCTACGTTTGCCTTTGAGAACACTAATGGCGTACTTGCGGTTTTGCCCTGTAGTCTTCACATACTCGTCGAGGATAGCGGTCTTCTCTTTCTTGCTTGCCCGGCGATACCGAGATCGGAGCAGATTGAGATACTTGTCGTCTATTTGACTCATGGGACTCTTCCTTTTTGGGTCACATTTTCCCATGAGGCAACGAATATGCAATAGTCACCTTTTCTCGTGAGGCAACGATTGGCTTTGGGTCACCTTTTTAATGAGGCAATTCGGGGACTGGCTTTTCTGGCGACATTCTGGTATACTCCTTTAAGGTCGGCAGGTCTTCCTGACCAGCAGGCCGGGCGTGTCCATTTTTAGGGTCGATACTTCACACACAGATACGGGCTTGACATTGAATGTCTTCCCAGTTGAGTGGAATCGAACGGGCAGTCAAACACAATCGCGGGCTTGCCTTGCGGCTTCCCATAGCATAATCGACTGGCCCTCACGTAGCGCACCCGGAGCACACGTTCCCGTTCCTCAACCTGGTAAGTGTGCCACAGGACACGCCCGGCCGCAAGTCCGAGGCGTCCCTCGGAGCTTGCTATTTACATACTAACACAATCACAAATGAGGCGGAAACCCTACAGAATAGCGCGGCCACTACCCGCGTTGGCAGAGGAGGCTTGATCATAAACACACAAGTGACCCTGACGCTATCTGACGAGCTGTACGAACACGCCAGGCGTTGGGCAACCATCACTCAACGAGACCTGTCCGAGACGCTCACCGATGCCCTGACCATCGTGCTGACTCCCGTGTGCACCACGCCCAGGCTGGAAAGGCCGGTTTCTTCGCTTTCCAATGAGGATGTACTCGCGCTGTCCAAAGCACAGATGAGACCGGCGCAGGGACGACGTCTGAGCGAGTTGTTGGAAAAGCAGTGCGAGGCGCTGACCGAGAGCGAGCGCCCAGAACTGCTCGCCCTGATGCATGTCTACGAGCAACTCTGGGTGCGCCAATCAGAGGCATTGGCCGAAGCGGTGCGGCGAGGCCTGCGAAAGCCATTGGAGCCATGACAATCTCCGATGCCCTCCGCGCCAAAGTGCGCGCCCAGGCGGGGAACCGCTGCGGCTACTGCCTGGCGCGCCAGGAGTACGTGCCCTGGGTGCTTGAAATCGAGCACATCGTTCTAAAGTCGAAAGGCGGAGCGGACGATGAAGAAAACCTCTGGCTGGCGTGCCATTCTTGTAACCTGTTCAAAAGCGACCAGACCCACGGTCGTGACCCGCTGACCGGTCGCCGGGTGCGGCTGTTCAATCCGCGCCGGCAACGGTGGAAGCGGCACTTTCGCTGGAGCGAGGACGGCACCTTCATCATCGGGCACACCATTTGTGGGCGGGCCACCGTCGTTGCTCTCAACTTAAACAACCTGGTCGCCGTCACCGTGCGCCGGAACCGGATCGCTGCCGGCTGGCATCCACCAGAGGACCGATCGCAAACTAAGGGACTTCCAGACCAGCCTAACAGTTGAAACCCAATGTCTTGCCTCATCCTGTCCGCGCGTTTCACGAGAGCCTACGTAGCAGGAAACAGCAGCACGTCAAGCACCGCAAACAGCCGGGTCACCTAGACACCCGGCCAGGAGCGAAGCAACATGTTCCACTCATCCGACCGTGTCCTCGTCGCCATCATGAACAACCGGCGTGACTTTGAGATCGCGCGGGACGAGGGCTGGTACCGCATCCCTCAAAAGCACGCGCCCCCGAGCGCCATTGAGGCGGCCGCGCTGGCCTTCTACTTCACCAAATCCTTCGGCGACGAGAAGTGGTCTATCCGCTGGTACGGGCCCGTGCGCGGCCACGAACTGGCGCGCCGCCGCGATCTGTTTCCCGACGAGCCCGACCATCCCCGTGCCAACGAACCGTACTACAAACTCCAACTAGGGCCGTTGATGCAACTGGAACTGCCCATCCACAGCCTGCGCTGGAGAAGAATAACTTTCCTCGAAACTTCCTGGGACCGCTTCACCGCCGCTGAGGAGATCAATGCCCTCTACGCCTCCGGCGCTGATGGCGTCTATGTCACCCTCAAAGACGAGGGCTTCTGGCCGGAGCGAGAGTTTGAGATACGGGAGGGCGGCGCGGAGTACATGGTAGACCTGGCGATTCTCTGTCGGGAGGGTACCGTCGCCATCGCCGTGGGCGACCGTCCTGCCCCTGCCAGCGCTCTGCGTGACCCCGACCCGGGGGCCGTACGCCGGGCGGTGGAGGGTCTGGGGGGCGAAGAGCCCACCCCTCTGCCAGGCGACGAATCTGACTGACCCTACGCCCAAACCACCTTTGGTGCCGCCGGAATCCTCGGACAGGTGCTAAGGTTAGGGGCAGGTCTGATAGTCGGCGCCCAGGATCAGGCGGAATCCGAACTCGGACGGGCCGTCCGGCTGGTAGGTCACCAGGTTATCTGAGAGGCCGAACGTCTGCTGGAGGTATCCCACCCCGGTGCCCTTGGCTTGCCTGCCGAAGACGACCAACTGGGTTTCAGCGTAGTCCCGCCAGTCTGGCTCGCCGACCACCGCCGCGAACCCAGCCCGATATAGCCGATCCGCCGCCAGCAGGTCCCAATCCTGATTCGGAGTTCCATTCCACCCTTCGACCGGCGTGTAGGTGCGGTCCATGCGTGTCTCGGGAATGGGGGCCATCGCCTCTGCCACGATGGGCTGAATCTTCTCCCAGCGTGGGAGGAAGACGCTCCCGCCGTAGGGCGTCGTCCACGGGGTCACCGCCCCCGCGCCGATGTTGTAGAAGCGTACGTTCTGATCCTTCAGCGTGAGTGCTATGTGTGCCATGTCCAGGATATCGGTGAGCGTCAGGTCTGTCACTACCATATCTCGTCCCTGCTTCCACAGGGCTGGAATCCGAGAGAGCATCCCTGCGTCCTGCGCCTCGTGCCAGAGAGACTGAAGAACTTGTTGTTGGCGGCGTTCGCGGGAGAAGACGCTGGTGGTCTTCCGCGAACGGCTGTACCAGAGGGCGGTCTGGCCGTCCATGTGATGCACCCCAGGTTCTATGGCCAGGATAGGGTACTCCCCGTTCTCATCCGGGTAGGGCCAGTAGTCGCTGAGGCGACAGTGAACAGGGATGTCCACCCCACCTATCGTGTCCACGATGCCGATCAGTCCTTCGAAGTTGGTGCGGATGTAATAGTCCGCCCGGATGCCCAGATTATACAGTAGTGTATCCCGCACCAGTGCTGGCCCACCTCCCTCGTAGTCATAAGTCTCCCCGTAGAAGTCGGCGAAGTTGATCCGGCTCATCCAGAAGCCAGGGATGTAAAGGTATAGGTCGCGTGGGATGGAGATGACGGAGATGACTCCTCCGTCGCGCTGGATGGAGACGACGTGCACGGCGTCGGTGTGCCACTCCGACCAGTCCGGTCGCCGGTCGCTGCCCAGGACGACGATATTGACAGCATCGGCGGCCACCGGGACAGGCTGGACAGGGGTGGGTATTGGAAGCGTG
>JAUWOI010000062.1 GCA_030612185.1 Anaerolineae bacterium | reverse complement strand
TGCTCCTCCGCCCATCTGCTCCCCTGCCCCCCTTGCAACTTGCAACTTGCGACTTGCAACTTGCCCCAGTATCTCCTCCGCACTCCGGTAGGACGCCTCGCCACTCGCCCCGAGCATCTGCGCCAGTTCCTCCACACGCGCCCTACCCTGCAACTGCCTGACCCGCGCCACCGTGCGCTCACCCGCCCCGGTCTTCTCGACGTGCTTCTCCACGCGGAAGTGCACGTCTCCGAAACCGGCCAACTGCGGCAGGTGGGTCACGCATAACACCTGGTGGCGCAGACCACCCTGCCTCGTTCCTGCCGTCAGCCCCCACAGTTTCTCGCCCACCGTCGCCCCCACGCGCCCGCCGATGCCCTGGTCAATCTCGTCGAAAATAAGCGTCGGGGTCTCGTCGGCGCGGGAGAGCACCGTCTTGAGCGCCAGCATCAGCCGGGAGGTCTCACCGCCGGAGGCAATCTTCACCAGGGGCTTCAGCGGCTCCCCTGGGTTCGGAGAAACGAGGAACTCGACGCGGTCAATGCCAGAAGAGTCGAAAGCCACCCGCGCAGATTGCAAATTCGAGATTGCAGATAACAATTCGCCATTCGCAATTCGCAATTCGTCCACCGGCACACCTTCTGGATCCTCCCTCAACCGAAAATCAACCCCAAACCGCGCCCCCTCCATCCTCAGGTCACCCAGTTCATCCTCTATCCCCGCCGCCAGCCGCTCCGCCGCCTCGCGCCGCCGCAGCGAGAGTTCGGCCACCAACTCCCCCAACTCTGCCAGCAGACGTTCCTGCTCCGCCTGTAACTCGGCGACGCGCTCCTCACTGTGGGTGATCGTGTCCAATTCCTGCGCTGCCTTCTCGGCGTAGGCCAGCACGGCAGGGATCGTCGTGCCATACTTGCGCTCCAACCGGCGGATCAACGTCAGCCGCTCCTCCACCTCCTGCAATCGTTGCGGGTTGTGCTCAATCTGCTCCTGATAGTCACGCAAACCCCTGACCAGTTCCTCCACCTGATAGTTGAGACTCTCGGCGGCCCGCAACCGGGGTTCCAGCGCCGGGTCAACGCGAGCCAACCCCTCCAGAGCACGCAACGCTGCGCCCAGCAGATCCAGCGCCGCCACCGCCTGCCCCTCTCCTTCCTCAAGCGTGCAGAGCGCCTCACTGACCAACGCGACCAATTGCTCGGCGTGGGTCAGCCGCAGCCGCTCCTTGAGCAACTCCTTCTCCTCACCAAATTGGAGGGCCGCCGCCCCTATCTCGCCGATCTGGAACTGCAACAGGTCGGCCCGGTGCGCCAATTCCTGCTCGCGGAGCACAAGGTCCGCCAGTTCCCGCCGTATCTCCCGCACACGGCCCGCCAACTCAGCGACCTGCACCCGCAGCGGCCAAAGTTCCGCGTACCGGTCCAGCAGATTGACGTGCTCGCGCACCCGCAGCAGGGAGAGGTGCTCGCTCTGGCCGTGGATGTCCACCAGTCCCTCGGCCACCTGGCGCAGGAGCGCCAGCGTGACGGCCCGGCCATTGACGCGGCAGACGTTGCGCCCGCTCAGGCGCACCTCGCGCCCCAGGAGCAGCAGGCCCGGGTCGTCCCCCTCCAGTCCCTCCCGCTCCAGCACAAGGTCAATCGCGGTCCGCTGCCCAAGCCCCAGCCGGAAAACGGCCTCGATGATGGCGCGGGCGGCCCCGGCGCGCACGGAGGTAGCGCCGGCCCGCCCGCCCAGCACCAGTTCCACCGCGTCAACGATGATGGACTTGCCCGCGCCGGTCTCGCCGGTCAGCGCCGAGAAGCCCGGGGCGAAATGTAACTGCAACTCATCAATAATGGCGAAATCACGAATGTGCAGTTCAGCCAGCACTCTCACCCTCCTACACACGCCGCCCAGGGCGCAGCCGGGCGTAGGCCGCGCCTACCGCCGTCACCAGATAGACGACGTTCCACAACAGCCCCATCAATCCAGAGGTGATGTAGTACCCTGCCGCCGTGGGGTCAACCACAGGCCCGATGAAGGTAAGCAGGGTGAACAACAACCGGGGCAGCACCCCCACGGCGATGCATCCGCACACGACCAGCCAGGTGTACCGCCCGCGCCGCCGTTGGATCGCCCGGTGTGCAGCCTCGGCGATGCCTCCACCAACCAGCGGTCCCAGGAAGATGGCGAACCAGCCCAGGCTGGGGATGAGCCAGCCCGCCACCAGCGCCAGCGGCAGCGCGACCGCCGCAGCGACCAGGTAGTGGACAGGGCGGAAATCGGCGTAGAAGACCCGCTGTTGAGCATTGACGCAGTCCCTGCAGCGGTAGCCGACCGGCGTCTGCACCACACACTTGGGGCATATCGGCTGCCCGCACTTGTTGCAACGCAGGTAAGTCTCGACGTCGGGGTGGTTCACGCAATGCATTGGTTCGGTCATACTTTTGGCTCCAGATTTGGGACTTGGGATTTGGCATTTGTGGTTTGATTTCGTGGCACCAACCGCGCCACCAGCGTCTTGTAGAAATACGTCCGCTCTCGCACCCGCGCAAAGCGGGCCACGTGAGGGCTGGCCTCCACCAGCACCTCGTCCCCGCTCTCCAGTTCCGCCTGCACCTCCCCATCCACCGTCAGCACAGCCGGGCGCTCACCAGTGACGACGATATGCACGGTCACCCCCTCGGACAGGACAATGGGCCGCTCCATGCTCAGGTGTGGCGCGACCGGGACGAGCAAGATATTGCGCAATTGCGGCGGCAGAATCGGCCCCCCGGCCGCCAGCGCGTAGGCGGTGCTCCCTGTCGGCGTGGCGACGATGAGGCCATCGGCAACGTAGGTAGCCAGGTAGCCCCCGTCAATCTCGGTGCGCAGGTGCACCACGCGGGCCCGCGCCCCCCGCCCTACCACCACGTCGTTCAATGCCTCGGCCTGCCCCAGCGGTTCGCCATCCCTCCTGGTCGCTACACGAAGGATCATCCGCTCCTCGACCCAGCAGTCGTCCGCCAACACCCGCGCCAGGACCTCCCGCCACGTCTCCGGCTCGGCCTCGGTGAGAAACCCCACGCGCCCCAGGTTGACCCCCAGGAGCAGCGTGCCGTAGGGAGCCGCAGCCCGCGCCGCACGCAGGATCGAACCGTCGCCGCCCAGCGTCACCAGCAGGCCGGTTTCCTGCAGGCGGAGTGTATCCGGCGCGTCGTCTGCCGTGCAGATATGTGCTTCCCGCCCCCCCTGCTCTACCCACGCGGCTATTTCCTCCGCCAGGGGATATGCCCGGGCGATGCGAGGATTGTAGAGTATGCCTATCGTCTTCATATCAACTGCTGACTGCTAGCCGCTGACTGCTACTCTCAGCCACTCCACCAACTCCGCCAGTTCCACGCTCGTCTGCTCTCCCGTCTGCATATCTCGCACCGCCGCCGTTCCGCTTGCCAATTCGTCCTCCCCCAGAATGACAACGTACCGCATAGCCCGTTTGCCAGCCTCGCGAAGTTGGCTCCTCAGCCCTCGCTCCCCAAACGGGAACCACGTCCCCACATCCGCCCGGCGCAGCGCATCCGCCAGCCGCAGCGCCTCCCGGCGGGCCTGCGGCCCCAGATGCGCCAGAAAGACTCGCGGTGCTGGCAGTGGCGGTACTTCTACACCCAGTTGCTCCATCACCAGAATGATGCGCTCCAGCCCGGAGCCGAAGCCCACGCCCGGCGTCGGCGGGCCGCCCAGGAGTTCGGCCAGGCCGTCGTAGCGGCCACCGCCACAGACCGCGCTTTGTGCGCCGATGCCGGCCGCCCAGACCTCGAAGACCGTCTTGGTGTAATAATCCAACCCGCGCACCAACCGGTGGTTGATGAGGTAACTCCGGTTCAGCAGGTCCAGGTACTCCCGCAGCGTGGCGAAGTGCTCGGCGCACTCCGCGCACAGGTGGTCGAGGATGTGCGGCGCGCCGGCGATGATCGGCTGGCACTGCCTGGCCTTGCAATCGAGCACACGCAGCGGGTTGCGCTCCAATCGCCGCTGGCAATCCTGGCAGATTTTATCGCGGTGACCGGCGTAGTACTCCTTCAGCAGGGCCACGTACCCCGGTTTGCACTGCGGGCAGCCGGTCGAGTTCAACTGGAAGGCCAGATCGCGGAAACCCAGACTGGCGTACAAGTCCCAGGCCAGCAGCATGACCTCCAGGTCGGCGGCTGGGTCCTGCTCGCCTAGAATCTCGACGTTAAACTGGGTATGTTGGCGGTACCGGCCGGCCTGCGGCCGCTCGTAGCGGAAGATGGGGCCGAACGTGTAGAGTTTGACCGGCTGGGGCAGCACGCGCATCCCGTTTTCAACGTAGGCCCGCACGATGCTGGCGGTGAACTCCGGCCGCAGCGTGATTTTGTGATCTCCCTTGTCGGTGAATGAGTACATCTCTTTGTCCACGATGTCGGTGCCCTCCCCAACGCCCCGGGCGAAGAGTTCGGTCGCCTCGAAAATGGGCAGGTCAATGCGCTCAAAGCCGGCCAGTTCAGCCAGTCGCCGCGCATGGGCGCGCACGTGATACCAATAAGGCTGGGCCTCCGGCAGAACGTCCAGGGTTCCGGTTGGTCGCTGATAACGGGGCATAGGGCATTTCCTCCTGGTCACAGATGCACGCTATTATAGCCCAAGTCGGGGCTATTGTCTACTATTTGAGAGCCCCCCGGCGATTGACGGCGCAGGCAGAACGGGTATAATGTATGTCGCCCTGTCACTCGCTTGAGAGGGGAGCAGGAAGTCAGGAGGAACAAATGATTGACGTCAACGAACTACGCAAAGGTGTCACCTTCACGATGGATGGCAAACTATACAAAGTGCTGGCATACCAGCACCACAAGCCGGGGCGAGGCAAGGCCACTATCCGCACCACGCTGCGCAATCTGCGCACCGGCGCGACCATCCAGCACAACTTCATCTCCAGCGACCGGGTGGAGGTCATCCGCGTCGAGCGGCGCGGCGTGCAGTACCTCTACACCGACGGCGATCTGTATCACTTCATGGACACCGAGACCTACGACCAGACGGCCCTGTCCGCCTCTGCGCTGGGCGACCAGGTTCACTATCTCAAAGAGGGGCTGAAACTGGTGCTGGCAACCTACGAGGAGGAAGCACTGGACGTGGAACTGCCGACGACGGTAGCACTGGAGGTGGTCGAGGCAGAGATGGCTGTTGCCGGCGACACGGCCACCGGCGCGATGAAAAAAGTGAGACTGGAGACCGGCCTGGGCGTGCAGGTGCCACTCTTCATCAAGCAGGGTGACGTGATCCGCGTGGACACCCGCACCGACGAGTACGTCACGCGGGTGTAGAAGCGCAGATTGCCAAAAGAAGGCAGGAATTCACTGAGAGGCGAGATGTGAACGGTGTAGTGGAGATGCGGCCTGGGCAAGAGAAGACGGCGATTGGTATGACCCGGCGCGAGATGGAAGTGTATCGGCATGCAGCACGGGCGCGCTCGCAAGCATTACAGCGGCAGGTAGCGGAACGGCGAGAGCGTGCCTGGGCTTTGGCCCGACAGGCAGCGGCGCTTTTGAAGACCCAGTATGGGGCCAAGCGGGTTATCGTCTTCGGCTCCCTTGTTCACGACAGATGCTTCACGCGGTGGTCTGATGTGGACCTGGCCGTGGCGGGAATGACTTGGCCGACGTACCTGCATGCCTGGAGCGCCGTCGAGGAGCTGAACAAGGAGATTGCCGTGGATCTGGTAGAGATTGAGACGGCCTCTGGTGGGCTGCGCCGCGTCATTGAGCAAGAGGGGGTTCCATTATGATACCTGTGCACCTGCTACTCGCGCAGCGAATCCAGGACGAAGTGAAGGATCTGGAGAAAACCATTCAACGGGCACAACGGAACTGGGCCAGGGCACGTGCGGTGGCAGTTGACCAAGACGTGTACATAGACTCCGTGGCTCTAAACCTGCACGCTTTCTACGCCGGCATGGAACGGCTCTTTGAGTTGATTGCAGAGCAGATGGATGGCGGCAAACTGGGGGGCGCTGCCTGGCACGTTGAACTGCTGCGTCAGATGAGCGTGAGCCTGGAGCGCATACGGCCAGCAGTCATTAGCCCTGAGAGCATTGCCGCCTTGGACAAATACCGCAAGTTTCGTCACCTGGTGCGCCACGTGTACGCGGTCAACCTGGACCCGGGACGTATGGAGGTGTTGATGAACAGCCTGGCCCCTACCTGGGAGCAGGTACGGAGCGAGTTGCTTGCCTTTGCCGATTTCCTGGAACAGTTAGCACGGGCAGACGAAGCGTAGAGTCACGCTTCACGTTTCACGTTTTACGCATTAGGCAAATGCGCACACCTGCTGGCACTGAATGTCGCTACTACTACGAGGACTTCTACCGTGGTCACTCCACCCAGGAGTGCCGCCTCATCGGGCGCAACCCGCGCTCAGAGCCGTGGAAGCCCAAACTGTGCGCCCGCTGCCCGGTGCCGGGCATCCTGCGCGCCAATGCCTGCCCCAACATGGTGCTGGAGGCACGGGTGGTCCGGCGCTGGCTGGGGCTCGTGCACCGCGTCGAGGTCTACGCCATCTGCACTGAGCACCAGGTCGAAGTAGACGACCCGCACGTCGGCTGCGGCCACTGCCACCCGCAGGCGGCGACGATCCTCGACGCTCCAGAATTATCTATACGGTAACCACCAGGCAGCGTCATTCTGGTCTACGCGTGGCGCGAATGTGCCACCCATTGTGCAAGAAACAGTCAACCTGTCATTGCGAGGAGCCGAAGCCGCGAGCGAAGCGTGGCGGGCAGCGACGAAGCACCGCCACGCCTGCCACGAGAGTACTCTCGCAGTGGAGCCCCGCCACGAGTACTCGCGGTGGTACTCGCGGTGGCAATCCCCAATGATCCAGGTGGAGATTGCCACCGCGAGTACTCGTGGCGGTGCTTCGCTGCGCTCGCAATGACGCCGCCCGCCTATGTTTCTTAGCAGAAGGAAGGAAGAAAAATGAAAACGACCGCAGCCATTGTCGAGCGATTCAAAGGCAATCCAATCCTCACAAAAGACGATGTCCCATACCCCGTAGCGACGGTTCACAATGCGGGGATGGTCAAGCACGACGGCCAGTACATCATGCTCTTTCGCGCTCACCGGCGAAATGGCCGTTCCATCCTCGGACTGGCAGAGAGCGACGACGGCTTTCACTTCCGGGTGCGGCCGGAGCCGTTCATAGTGCCCGCTACTGACGGGATATTTGCAGCCTATGAGGAATACGGCGGCGAAGACCCCCGCATCTGCGCGCTGGAGGGCCGGTACCTCATCACCTACAGCGCCTACTCGAGGCACGGCGTGCGCATCGGGCTGGCTCAGACTGAGGATTTCGAGTCGCTAGAGCGGGTTTCGCTGATCACTGAGGCAGACTATCGCAACGTGATCATCTTTCCCCGCAAGTTCGACGGACGTTATGCCCGGCTGGACCGGCCCCATTCCGAGATTTCCCCCTGGTCCATCTGGATCTCCTATTCGCCAGACCTGGTACACTGGGGGGACTCCCAGTTGGTGATGAGACCCGTACAATACCACTGGGATGAGATGAAAATCGGCCCGGGAGCCACGCCCTTCGAGACCGATCACGGTTGGCTGCACATCTACCATGGGGTCTTTCCCACCATGGACGGCTCCGTCTACCGCCTTGGAGTCGCGCTTCACGATCTCGAAGATCCAGCCAGGATATTGGGCGTCTCGGACGAGTGGATCCTGCAACCGGAGGACCCGTGGGAGGTGACGGGGTACGTTCATAACGTCGTCTTCACCTGCGGGGCAATCCCCGAGGATGACGGCACGGTCAAGATATATTGGGGCGGGGCAGATACGGTGATGTGCGCCGGCACGGCGCGCATCAGCGACCTGGTGGATCTGTGCCTGCAGAAACCAAGGCCGCCCCTCTGGTAACTGAGCCTTCCCAGAAACGTAAGCGTTCAGGGCATGGGAAAAACGCTCGACAAAGACCTCCGAGGTTTGCGAAACAGCGTTCTTTTGGCGACTTTGTACAGCATGTTACCCATTCCCCAGGCCAGATTATGGTCAAAACCTCGGAGGTCTGAACGCTTACCCAGAAACGACCCAATTGGAGTAACGTAATGCTCAAAGCCATCCTCTTCGATCTCGACGACACGCTGCTGGGCAACCCGATGGAGACCTTCATGCCGGCCTACCTCCAGGCGCTCACCCGCTACATGGCCCATCTGATCCCTCCCGAACGGTTGCTCTCCGAGTTGATGCGCGGCACACAAGCAATGAGCGCCGCCGACGGCAATGGTCCCACCAACGAGGAGACGTTCGCGAGCGTCTTCTTCCCGGCAGTGGGATACGAACCAGCGGAACTAAGACCGACCTTCGAGCGATTCTACGCCGAGGAGTTCCCCAAAGTGCGGGCCACGACGCAACGGCGAGCAGAGGCCCGCCCCCTGGTCGAGTGGGCCTTCGAGCGCGGCCTACAGGTAGCCATCGCGACCAACCCGCTGTTCCCCCGCTTCCCCATCGAACAGCGGCTGGAATGGGCCGGCGTGCCGGTGACCGAGTTCGACTACGAGCTGGTGACCACCTACGAGGATATGCACGCCACCAAGTCCCACCCGGCCTACTACCGCGAGATCCTGGCGCGGCTGGACCGGCAGCCCGACGAGTGTTTGATGGTGGGCGACAACTGGGGATGGGACATCGCCCAGGCCGCCTCCGTCGGCATCCCCGTCTACTGGATCGCGGGGCCGGACGACGCGCCCCCTTCCCTCCCCCCTCATAGGGGGGATAAGAGGGAGATACTGGCCGGGCAGGGGACGTTGGCGGATCTGTTGGACTGGTGCAAGCAGTCAAACAGGAATTGACACCTGCGCAAGATTGCAGTATACTAAAACCGTCTCTGAACAATACAACGAAAAGCGCCTCGCGACTACGGCCAGTCCAAGGCGTTGACCAAGGCGGCGGAGCGCCCTGGCAACCGTGAGTGTATCACACTTGCCCGCTGGCGTCCAAGTCGCCGGTGGGCTTTGTTGTAGCCTTGAAAAGACTCGACCAGCACGAGCCTGTTTGCCCAGCGGGAACAAGGTTCGTCCACCACTCATCTTGGACGTATGATGCAAGATACTCCGTCTGGTCGTAGAACATCGTTGAGCAAAGAGCAACCACGGACGACCTGGGGGCAGGCGTGCGAGGTGTGCGAGACCGCAGCGTTTCCCTGTGGGGGGAGAGGGCTGCGGTTTTGTCGTTTCTTGAACAGTGATTGCTTTCTGGTCACATAAGGAGTTGGCAATGAATGAATCAGTTGTACACTGGGAACTGGCTTTGCAGTCTGCTATGCAAAGTTGCATGGACGACGTTGTCCGCGCCGCCAACGCTGACGCGACTTTGCTTGAGGGGTCAGGAATGGACAAGAACCAGATCCGTAACGTCCTCAACGTGGCGGAGGAAAGCCATAGTCTGGCCGTGGTAGCCAACTTCATCCGCTATCAACTGGGCCGCAGCCAGACAGGCCCGGCCTGGCGGCACAATGGCTTTGGTCTGCGCGTCATTGAGCAGATCGAATCACCCCAGGGCATCATCGCCCGCCAGGTAGAGGCTGTGCTGAAACGCGCACAGAAGCAGGTCGGTGACATTCCTCCAGAGACAACTGACGAGGTGCGATATGACCTGATGCGCCACTACCTGGGCTATCTGCATCGCGCTTTCTACTATGGCAAGGAAACGAAAGAATGGGGCAACCTGCGCCAGGCGGGAAAGGAGAGGTAAAATGTTCGACACTTTCCAAAGCCGTCTGACTATCGAGGGCTACCTTGTGGCGGATAGTGCATTACGCATCGGTACCGGCCGCGTCTCCACAGTCACCGGCACCGAATTAGCCGTCATCCGCGACACTCGCGGTCGCCCGTTCATCCCCGGCAGCAGTTTGAAAGGAGCGCTGCGTAGCCACCTGGAGGCCCTGGTGCGTGGACGAGCGTCTCAAGATGCCGATCTGAACCGTTTCGCCTGCGACCCCACCAGCAATGAATGTCTTGACGCTGATCAGGTGCGCCGTCTCAAAAACGAGTATAGAGGCAATGATGCGGGGCTGGCTGAGGCTGTAGTTAGGGAGTCTTGCCTGGTCTGTCAGACGTTTGGCTCCCCCTGGCTGGCCTCGCCCGTGCGAGTGCGCGATTTACCTGTCGTCACCAGCGAGTGGTTTGACCAGTTTGACGTGCGCGACGGCGTAGCCATTGACCGGGACAAGGGCACAGTCGCCGTCGGGCCTTACGACTACGAAGTGGTTCCGGCCGGCACTCGTTTTGAACTCCACATCGTAGCCGAGAACCTGGCAGACTGGCAGCGGGGAATGCTATGGCTGGGCTTGCTGGCACTAGAACGCGGCGACGTACCCCTGGGTGGCTTCACCAGCCGCGGCCTAGGCTGGGTCAAGATGGAAGATAGGAAGGTGCACTTTCTGGAGGGTGCCGCTGCCTTGATAGGCTTGATCGGCGGAGCAAAGGCTGGCCAGGAGATTGACGATCAGGATGAAGAACCCCGGACATGGGCGAATGCCTTCCGCGCGAAGTTGATAGCGAGAGGAGTACAAGATGCATAAGCGACTATTGAACGAAGCGATACTCGATTTCAACATCATACCCGATGGACCGATCCTGGTGAAGGCCGGCGAGACCGGCGCCGATCCAACCCGGCCAGATATGGAGTTCGTGCGCACCTGGCACAACGGCAAACGGGTTGTCTACCTGCCCGGCCCCAGCCTCAAGGGCGTCATCCGCAGCCACTGCGAGCGCATAGCCCGCACGGTAGGCAAGGGGCGCAGTTGTAACCCGGTCGTCAAAGAGGAATCGTGCGTGGGACAGAACGACCTCAAGCAAGAGCACGACGGCGCACATGTCCATTCGCGCTCCTGCTTTATCTGCCAAATGTTCGGCAACACCGTCCTGGCCGGGCGCGTACGCACCAAAGATGCTTACCCGGTCAACCCAGACGAAATCCACACCGAGGAGCGCAATGGGGTAGCCATTGACCGCGTCTTTGGCTCAGTAGCCGGAGGAGCCTTGTTCCAATTGGAAGTCGTCACTTCGGGCGAGTTCAAGACCAAGATCGCCATCCGCAACTTTACCATCGCTCAACTGGGCTTGCTGGCGCTGGCGCTGCGAGATCTCAAACTGGGGCGGGTGGGGGTTGGCTTTGGCAAGAGCCGTGGGCTGGGACACGTGACATTGGAGTGGGGCACGCTGACGGTGCGTTACGCGCGCCCACCGGAAGATCAACACAGACTGGACGGTGTGGCCCGTCTGCTAGGTAGCCAAGCCGAGAAATATGGCTATCTCCTCAAAAAACCCAATGGCCCCTACAAGTATCCACTCAGTTTTGGCTACGATTTAGCAGATCAGGACGTAAGCGACGCTTTGCCCGGCTTGGCGCTGGACGAGAACGACTGGGATGAGTGGGAGTTGATAGCCCGCGGTGAGCAGGTCGAGGATGTCTGGAAAACCTGTATCCCGGCCTGGAAGGCGGTCATCCGGCTGGAAGGAGGCGCGTAATGGGACAACCCAACTATGGGCCGCGAGCACCCAGACCCTACGAGTTTGTCGAGATTGAGCCCCTTTCGCCCGACGACCGCAAGTCGCCGCAGGGCCACGAGCAGTATCACGCGGACACGGTCAGTGGCCGGTTAGAGGCAACGCTGATCGTCGCCACGCCACTACATGTCTCCTCGGGCCGCTTCAAGATGAGACGCGGGAAAGAGCCGCCTTTGGTCAAGGAACTAACCCGCGTCAACGGACAGCCTTGCATCCCCGCCTCGACGCTCAAGGGCGTGGTGCGTAGCGTGGTGGAGGCGATCACGCGGTCGTGCGTGCGAATCACCCGCGCTCCCACCGCCCAACTGCCAAGAGGCACAGCCGCCTGCCGGGACAAAGACAACCTGTGCCTGGCCTGTCGGATGTTCGGCGCGATGGGTTTCGAAGGCCACGTCCGCTTTGGCGACGCCGTTCTAAACAAAGGCAAAGGAAGCCTGAGCATCGCGCGTATGCCGGCCTTGTATGCTCCCCGGAAACGCGCGGGTTCTTATTCCTCTGGCGGCAAAATCCAAGGGCGCAAGTTCTACCAGCACGGGCAGACCGTTACCCAGGCCAACACACCGGTCGAGGTGTTGGTACCAGAGTCTCAATTGGCGTTCACCGTCCGCTTCGAGAATCTGACGTCGGGTGCATTGGGCGTGCTGCTCACGGCGCTGGGTCTGGGCGAGACAGAGTTGGTGCTCAAGCTGGGTGGCGGCAAGCCAGCATGCTACGGCTCGGCACTCATCTCATTGAACAACCTGCAGGTCTGGGAGAATGCACGAGCGTTGTATGCCGATTACGACATTAAGCGTGTTGCCAAGTCCCCAGATGATTATCTGAAAGATGCGGTCAATTTGATATTGTCCGATCAACTCCGACGTTTGGCCGAAATCTGGACGTATGATATGAGTCGACAATGTCCGGAAGGGAACTACTGATGGAACAATACATTATCCAAGATCAGGACTTGGCAACAGCCGACGGCGTAGCGCGAGTGCTGCACAAAAAGGGAATCGACGTCAACGAATTATCAAAGTGCGTCGGTTTCCTACGCGACCTGGCGCGCGATAAACGCGACGGAGTGCTCTTCTTCAATTATCTGGATACCGTCATCGCTGAGGGCCGGGCCGTCGTCCGCAGCAGACGCACGTTGGACTACTACCGCGCCATCCGCGATGCCTGCCGCCAGCACCTTATACCGTACCAAGACAATCCCCAGGCGATGGCTCAAATCCTGGGCTGGGCTGCGCGTTTGATGCGCTACTACGCGGTAGAGGATGAATTGGGCCGGAAAGCCAAGCCACCCAGAGCTGCCCACCGTCAGCAGTCGCCTCGTCCGATTGCCAGCGGCGGCCGCCACACCGGCACCGTCAAGTGGTTCAACGCTGACAAGCGATTTGGCTTCATCAAGCCTGATGGCGGCGGTGATGATCTATTTGTCCACATCTCTGAGACACCAGAAAAGCGCGGCTTGCAAGAGGACCAGCGCATCAGTTTTTCCACAGAGATAGGGCCAAAGGGGCCGCGGGCTTGCAACGTGCAAGTGGAGTAAAGGAAGTGGATATGGACATTGAACAGTGGTACGAACAAGTGCTGGAACCGCTCATCGAAGGCCGGGAACCCACCGCCGACTCGGAAGCGTTGGGCGGGCTGGCCCTCCTGGCCGCCGACACCGACCGCACCCAAAACTATGTCTTTGAATCAACTCGGCTGCCAGAAATTCGCGGGGCCAGCCGCCAACTCGACGACGAGAACGAGCAAATCGCAGACTTGGTGGGAAATCGCTTTCACCCAGGCTGTGTCATCTACGCTGGCGGGGGGAGCTTGCTGGCCCTGGTACCTCACGCGCCGACAGAGTTGGA
>JAUWOI010000382.1 GCA_030612185.1 Anaerolineae bacterium | reverse complement strand
GGTCCTCCTGGGAAGCGGTGACCTCTCCACGGAACAGCGCCGGACGCTGGGCCAGGCCATTATGCAAGAGGAGGATGACTGGTTGGATTGGAAAGTCGCTCAGGAGATGCTGGAGAGTTGGTTGGGGATTCGCCAGGAGGTAACAAGTTTCAGGCGCGAATCTATTACAACCGGGGACACATTGACTACGCCTATCAACTCTTTACCGATGTGTCGCTTTTGCGCTGGGACAACAAAGAGGAGTTTCGCCACCTGAAGACCTGTCCGCATCACTACCATGACGAGCAAGGCAATGTCAAGCCATCTCCTCTGACGGGAGACCCCCTCAGAGATGTCGAGGTTGTGCTCCAAGAGGTCTCCACATTCCTTTCAGGGAGAGCCAGTTGAGGAATCCGCTGACCCTCTCAGCATTCCTGGAAGTCTGGTCTGGCCTCGGTAACCAGGGGATGGTTGTATGGGTGTAAGGAAGGCTACCAGGAAGCCGGGGAAAGAGACTTCATCCAATCCCAAATCCGCAATCCACAATCCCCAGGGTGGGGCTGCGCGCGCAGCGACGGTAGGTGGCATTGGCAGGTTCAACGTGTAACGGTAATTGGGACAAGGAGATGGTGATTATGAAGTTCCCTGTCACGGTGTACCAGGACGAGGAAGGGTGGTACGTGGTGGAGTGCCCGGTTATCCCCGGTTGTATGAGCCAGGGGAGTACGGAAGAAGAAGCCCTGCAGAATATCCAGGAAGCGATCCAACTTTGCTTGGAAGTACGCCGGGAGAAAGGTTTGCCGCTCACGGTTCAGAGTCTGGAGGTTGAGATCCCTGCCTATGCCTAAACTGCCACGCATTTCTGGGCGGAAGGCCGTGCATGCCTTCCAACGGGCAGAGTGGGAAGTGGCTCGTCAGCGGGGAAGTCACGTTGTTCTGACCAAGGCAGGGTCTATTCACACCCTCTCGGTTCTCCTGCATCGGGTTCTGGGACCTGGCCTTCCTGCGTGATTTGGTTCGTAAAGCCGGGTTGACTGTCGAGGAGTTTACGGAACTATTGTGAATCTGTGCGCTTGAGCGTTCAATGCGTAGCGGCAGGTGTAGCAGCGAATGGCGAATAAGGTGACGGACGTACTGGGCTATCAGTCGTCGCGCTGCGGGCCTGGCTACACCGGGCGGAGACGGTGGTTAAGTTGATGCTGAAGGGAAAGAGTCAATTGCTGGAACTGGACGTTGTTTAGATAGACATGACAGATCTGGAAGCCGCAAGAAAGTACTATCGCCAACGTGAGACACAACGGCGTGCGCAGCGTGAGGCCGAGCGCCAGCAATGGCTGCGGCGCACGCATGAGGCTATTTGGCGCCTGGCCTTGGATTACCCAGGGGTGCGGCGAGTGGTTCTATTCGGCTCTTTGGTGAAACCAGGACGGTTCCGGCCTGATTCAGACATTGACGTCGCGGTGGAATGTGATACATTAGAGATCGAAAACGCTTTCTGGCGTGCTCTGGAGCGGGAATTAGAACGGGACGTGGATGTGCGTCCATTGACTGGCACGATAGCAGAGGCTCTGGCCCGTGAAGGAGAGCAGGTATATGGATGACAAAATACTTGTCCTGTTGAACAACATCCGCCGTGACTTGGAGGCCATCGCCACGATCTACGGAGAGTTGGAGCGTCATCCTCTACAAGAGAACACCGACGACGATACGCTGATCATCGTAGCCTATCATCTCCACAATTTGTACAACGCCTTTGAGAATACTTTCCAGAATATCGCGGCAGTGTTTGAGAACTCGGTGGATGAGGTAGAGAGATGGCACGCTCAGTTGTTGGAGCGGATGCGGTTGGACGTGATGCCGCTGCGTCCGGCGGTCATAGATGACACGGCCTACGACGCTCTGGACGAACTACGGCGCTTCAGGCACCTGTTTCGCCACGCGTACAGTGTGAATCTCGACCCGCTACGGTTGCAACTGGTGATGCATAAGGCGCTGGCGTTAAGAGCGATACACACCGAGCAATTGAAGCGATTTATGGACTTTCTGCAAGGTCTACTAATGTGATGAGAGAAGGTGGCGTTGGCAGGTTGAACGTGTAACGTTCCGATGGCTGCCGATGAATTCTTGCTGCTTGACTTGAGGGAACCGGGGAATTGCGAGGCCGCGCTTTCGCTTGAGGATGGGCATCCTTCGACAGGCTCAGGACAGGTTCCTTCGACAAGCTCAGGACAGGTTCCTTCGACAAGCCCTTCACTTGGACTGGGCTCAGTACAAGCGACAGGCTCAGGACGACGCTCAGGACAGGCATTTGACGAGGTTCATCAGTTGGCCGCTGATATGGGCGGGATGGGACCAGCGGCGATTTGCCGCAAGATAGCCGAGGCGGAAGACGGCGGCACGATTGAGGTGTGGGGCGACGGGACGGCCATCCGGTCATATACCTACGTGAGCGATATGGTGGACGGCATCTATATGCTGGTGCAGTCCGACCTTGAAGGTGCGGTGAACATCGGGTGCCCGCAATATGTGACGGTGGATGAGTTGGTGGCGACGGTGATCGAGGTGTCGGGGAAGGAGATTCACGTCAAACACGTGGATGGCCCGGTGGGGGTGCACTCGCGGAACTTTAGCAACGCGCGCATTCACTCGCTGGGGTGGCAGGCTAGGGTAAGTCTTCAAGGGGGGATTGAATGGGTTTACGCCTGGATTGAGAAGCAGGTGAAGGCTGCGTTGGAAACGGCTGAGGATGAAGAGACGGCGGCGAGAGTGATGACTCATAGTTGGACGTCGTAGGTCAAGCAAGCAAAGTCACACGATTGGAGATAACTCATGGACTGGACTTCAAAGACAATTCTCATTACTGGTGGCACTGGTTCTTTCGGCAAGGAATTTACGAAGATTATGTTGGAGGACTGCCAGCCTAATAAACTAATTATATTCAGTCGGGATGAACTCAAACAGCACGAGATGCGCATGTCTGGTTTCGACCATCCCAGCCTGCGTTACTTTATCGGGGACGTGCGAGACGAGAACCGGTTACGGCGAGCGATGAGCGGTGTAGATATTGTCGTTCATGCGGCGGCCCTGAAACAAGTGCCCGCATGCGAATACAATCCCTTTGAGGCGGTCAAGACAAACGTATTGGGTGCACAGAATGTCATTGATGCCTCTATTGACAACGGGGTGCGTCAAGTGCTGGCCTTGAGCACCGACAAAGCCGTCAATCCTATCAATCTTTACGGTGCGACCAAACTCGTAGCGGAAAAAATGTTCGTGCAAGGCAACGCCTATTCGGGTGATGGGGGAACGCGCTTCAGTTGCGTGCGGTATGGCAACGTGGTAGGGAGCCGAGGTAGTGTGATTCCGGTATTTAAAGAGCAGAGAGCCCGTGGTTGCATTACCATCACTGACGAGCGAATGACCCGTTTCTGGTTAATGCTTGAACAGGGAGTACGCTTTGTGATCCGCTGCATTGAGCAGATGCAGGGAGGTGAGGTATTCGTACCCAAGATTCCTAGTATGCGGATTATGGATTTGGCCGAAGCGGTAGCGCCGGGGTGCAAGATTGATTCTATCGGCATCCGGCCGGGAGAAAAGTTGCACGAGGTTCTCGTCGCGCGGGATGAATCGCTGCACACTCTGGAACTGGAGGATATGTTCGTCATCAAACCGGTGCATCCGTGGTGGGGGAAGGCCAACTGGAGCCATGGGAAACCGTTGCCCGACGGCTTCAAGTTTGCCAGCGATAAGAACGAGCGCTGGCTAACCATCGAGGAACTGCGGCAGATGATTGAAGAGGGGTAACATGAGCGACAGATTGGCTATTGACGGGGGAACACCGATCCGAGAGAAGAGACTACCTTATGGGCGGCAGTGGCTGGACGACGACGACATTGCTGCTATGGTCGAGGTGCTGCGCTCCGATTGGCTGACTACTGGTCCGAAAGTGGGCGAGTTCGAACAGGCCTTTGCAGACTTTGTGAGTGCCAAGCAAGCGGTGGCGGTGAGCAACGGGACGGCGGCGCTGCACGCGGCGATGTACGCCATTGGCATTGAGCCAGGTGACGAAGTGATCGTCCCGCCGATGACCTTTGCCGCCAGTGCCAATTGCGTAGTTTATCAAGGTGGCACGCCAGTCTTTGCCGATGTGGGCCCTGACACGCTGTTGCTCAATCCCGATCAAGTCGAGGCGAAAGTCACGTCACGTACGAAGGCGATTATTGCCGTGGACTATACTGGCCAGCCGTGCGATTACGATGTGCTGCAGGCCATCGCCGACCGGCACAGCCTGATCTTGGTATCTGACGCCTGCCACGCTCTTGGCGGCAGCTACAAGGGACGCCCGGCTGGCTCTCTGGCCGATCTGAGCGTTTTCAGTTTTCATCCGGTAAAGCATATTACTACCGGCGAGGGCGGTATGATCACCACCGATGACTCGGAATTGGCACAGCGTATGCGGGTCTTTCGCAACCACGGCATCACTACCGACCATCGCCAACGCGAACAGCAAGGCTCCTGGTTTTATGAAATGGTAGACCTGGGTTATAATTACCGCCTGACCGATTTCCAGTGCGCACTGGGGATGAGCCAATTGCGCAAGTTGCCCGGCTGGGTGGCACGCCGCCAGGAGATCGCCCGGCGGTACGATGCAGCGTTCGCTGGGATTCCCGCTGTGGAGTCGCTGGGTGTGCGAGAAGACGTCTCTCACGCTTATCACCTGTACGTGATTCGGCTGAACCTGCCGCAATTGCGGGTGACGCGAGTTGAAGTATTCGCTGCCCTGCGTGCCGAGGGAATCGGTGTCAAC
>JAUWOI010000107.1 GCA_030612185.1 Anaerolineae bacterium | reverse complement strand
CTTAACCCGTGCGCTGGTGAGTGCCAGTCCGAATGAGAGGAGCAGCAACGCCACCGCGACGCAGCGCGGGACTCCAGGCGTGTTGCGTGTTACGTGTTGCGTGAAACGTGAACTGTGCTCAGGCGGGGACGGGCTCTTTGTTGGCTTTTTCATGGTCGCACCCGCATCCGTGTCAACACCACGTGCGTGGCCTGCATGCGACCACCCTCGGGGATAGTGGGCAGGGGGACGATGCTCCCCTCCTCGTCGAAGCGGTAGATGGTCAGGCGCACGTCGTATACTCCAGGCGGCACGTCGAAGATGGTCAGTTCGTAAATGTCCTCCACCAGTTCGTGGGTCTGCCAGGCGGAGGTGGGCGCTGCGCCGCCTACGGGCCAGGTGTCTTGCTGCGCTGCCTTGACCCAATCGCTGTCCACAAACTGTACTGAGACGGTGTAGTTGACGTCCATCCGCCGCAGGCCCTGCCAGTAGAGTGTCAGGCGCACCGTCTCGCCCGGACGCACGGCCCGCTGGTCGAGGTCGTACCCCACCAGCGCCATCTGGTCGCCGAAGTTGACGGAGATGGGATTGGGATAGTCGCCCGGCTGGGTGCGCACCTCGACCTGCCCAAAGCGCACGTGGTCGTCGCCACTGCTTGCGGTCAGGCGCGCCCCACTCGTGGCTTCGTATAGCCCCACCTCGACCTGGGCCACGTCGGGCGTGTAGGCGGTGGGGGACACCTGCAGGACGTACCGGTCGGCCCAGCGGAAGCCCGGCTCCAACCAGGTGGTGGAAAGCAGACCTAGACCGGGGAAGGTGTCTCGCTGCGCCACCAGCAGGTCGTGTTTGCCCAGCAGGTGCACGAAGACGGTGTAGTCCCGGTCGGTGGGGGCCAGCGCCTCCCAGTAGAGGGGCACCTCCACCTGCCCGCCCGGCTCTACTCCCCCCGCCCCCCCCGAAGCGGAGGAGAGTTCCGTCCCCAGCCTGTATCCCAGAAGCCGCATTGCCCCGCCGAAGTTGGTCCCTAACCGGTGAGGAATGGCGGCGACCTGTGCGTCTGTCAGCGGTTCCGGCAGAGCGTAGGCCGGGTTGATCCAGAGCCAGGGAGCCAGCGCCGACAGGGCCAACAGGAAAATGACCAATGACCAATGAACAATGAACAACCGGCGGGGCAACCAACTGCTCAGTCCCAGCACCAGTAGGAGCGACCAGACGGAGATGGCGGGGAAAACGAGCCGGCCCTGGGACGACCAGGTGACGCGGGCCCAACCGATCCAGGGGATGAAGACACCGAGGCCCCAAAGGAGGCAAATGAACAATGAACAATGAACAATGAACAAATGCTCTTCCATACCGATGACCTTTCTGAGTAGCAAGACGATCAGGCCGAGGGCGGCGATTATGGTCAGTGCGTTGAGCACGCTGTACACCCAGGCGGGCATTGGGACGTTGATGCCGCCGAAGTTGCCCCAGTAGCCAGCCGCAAAACTGTACCGCTCGCGCCACAACTGGGCCAGGTCGGCAGGTACGTCCCGCGTGCCCAGAATCTCGAAGAAGGCGTTAAAACCGGTGAGGTCGCCGTAGAGCCGCAGGTTGCGCAGGTACCACCACCCGGCGACGAGCAGCAACGGCAACAACGTCGCCGCCCCGCCGGCGAAGAACTCGGCCCACGAGCGCCGCCGCACCGCCCGTACCACGACGACCAGTGCCGTGATGACGGTCAGCGCCAGCGAACTGGACTTGGTCAACGCTGCTAGGCCGAGCACCACGCCCAGCGCCAAGTAGCGGCCCACAGTCACCCTCCGAGACCCTCCGGGTTTCGGAAAACCCGAAGGGTCTGGCAGCAGCCGCAGCAGCATCAGCAACGCCAGGCTGCACAACGGCACGATCAAGTTGTCGTTGTTGACTGCACCGGAGATGAATACGACCATTGGGGTGAAGGCGTGAACTGCCGCAGCACCCAGGGCCAGGACAGGCCGATTGGGCAAGACCTCGCGCACGATGAGATAGGTCAGATAGACCGCCGCCGCCCCCATCATGACGGAGAGCAGACGTACGACGTGAACCGCCAGTACCGTCCCCCGCCACGGGAACGATTCCAGCGGGGGGTTGTGGACGACCAGATTGACGTTGCCGTCGGGGGTAGCGCCGGCGTCCACGTGGGGGTTGAGGTGGCGGACGGTCTCCATATCGGACGTATCAATCCAACAGGTCGCCAGCGCGCTGAGAAAGTAGTAGAGCGGTGCCTGGCTGCCCTCCTGTCGCCAAGGGGTCTCGACGCCTGGTTCCTGCACCGGTAGGCCCCAGTGGTCAGCGATGTATTTCACCATGGGATAGTGCCACTTCTCGTCGGAGACCTCGAAGGGTGGGACGATGATGCTGTAGGTCATCCCCAGCAGCACGAACAGTGCCAGAATCACCGCCAGCAGTGACCGTTCCGTTCGCTCGCTCATTCTCGCCTCCTCACCCACGGCCACACGATTCCGGCCGCGATGACCGCAAGCCACGTCCCTGAGAGCGCCCAGCGCCACCAGGGGACTGCCGGCCGCACCTGCACCGTCGCCAGCGCCACCCGATCCTCTGGCAACCGCCCGGTATCGGCCCCGAACGCTGCTAGCCGCTCCAGCGTCGCCGGGTCGTACATCCCCACGCTGAGCTGGTAGTCGCCCGAGGGGGCATCCGGTGGTAGAGCCAATTCGTAGGGGTCCTCGACCAGCACACCGACCTCCCAGCCGTCCGTGGGCCGGGTGCCGCGCGCGGGGGGCGTGTCCTGTTGCGCCACCAGCCGCCCGTCCGGTCCTTGCAGGTGAACAAAAACCGTATAGTTTCCATTCACCGGCTCCCCCGCCTGCCAGTAAAGGGTCAGAAGCAGCGTTTCGCCTGGGGCGGCCTCATCTTGCGCCAACCGGTAGCCCACCAGCCGGACCGCCTCCCCCAGACGGGCGTTCAGCCGATGTGGGATGACAGGCTCCGCACCAGGCCGGTGTACCCAGGCGTAGGGCACGCCATCGAAGGAGGCGATGAACTCAGGCTCCCGGAACTTGTAGGTCTGCTCCCACAGCGCCCCCCAGCGGGGGTAGGTCGGCCCGCGCATCGTGTACTGGACACCGAAGACCAGGTAATCCACTCCCTCTCCAACCTGGGTGACGTCGTAGACCGGGGCGCGGATGTGCTGGGCCAGCATCTCGTTGGCCAGGAATTGGGTGCCGACGACGAAGTCCTCCGCGCTAGGCTGGCCGTCCACATACCGCCCCGCCAGGTTCAGCCCCTCCCCGAAGTCGGCCGGCGGGAAGACGTGCAGCGCCGCCCGGGGGCCGCCCAGCAGTACGTTGTAGTGGGTGCCGTAGTAGGGATGATGAGGAAGCACGACGGCGGCCTGAACCATCAGCAGCAGACAGACCAGGGGAAGCGAAGGCAAGCGCATCATCCCGTAGACGCGGTCGGTCCACCAGAGCAGGCCGATGGCGGCCAGCACGTCGAGCACGAGCAGGACGGGGAGCATGTACCGCCCGTCTTTCCAGCCCCCCAGCGACATCTGCGCGATGTAGAACAGTCCGAATCCGCCCAGGAGCAGGATAGAGAGCCGCTCTTCCCGTCTTCGCACCCACGCCGAGATCAGCCCAAAGAGAGCGAAAGGAAGCGTCATGAAGGTAGTGCGGAAGAGCAGAACGTCCAGGTAAAAGCGGGGGCCGGGGTTCTGCACCGCCAGCACGCCCCGGTAGAGAAGTGGCTGGTCGCGGGGGCCGCCCGCGTGCAGGAGCACTCCCTGCTGGATGACCAAGTCGAGGCTGGCGGCCGGCTGCACCCACAGCGAGGGCCAGAGGACGAAGCAGACAATGAACAATGAAGCAATGAACAATGAACAATTGTAGATTGCAGATCGCAAATTCGAGATTGCAGATTGCGGATGGCGGAGCAGGTCGGTCAGGAGGCAGAGGGCCAGGAAGGGGACGAGGAAGAGGGCGGAGGTCTTGGTAAGCAGGGCCAGGCCGGCCAGGATCGCCGATGTCACCAGTTGCCGCAAGCAGTGCTCCCGCAGGTAGACCAGCATACACAAGGCCGAAAGAATCATCAACGTGGAGAGGGTGGCATCCAGGTGGAGCAACTTGGAGTTGGCCAGGTAGAAGGGATCGAGTGCCCACAGGAGCGCCGCCACCCACGCTACCCGGCGGTCGAACAGGCGGCGCAGGAGTACCCAACCCCAAAGGATGCCTAGCGCGACGATCAATGCCAGTGGGAGTATCCCCACCGCTACCCGGTCAGCGAAGGCGTATCCCTCCGTCTCCAACGGCGCGGGTGGGTTCAGTCCGAGGAACGATTGCAGCGCATACCAGCCCCACAGCGCCGCTCCCGAAAGCCACATCACCGTCACGCCGGGGTGCTCGGAGAAGAGGGTGCCTGCCCAGTCGCCGTGCAGCACCGCCTGGAAGAATTGCGCCGAGCGGAAGTACCACTGGAGGGGTCGGGAGACCGGGTAGACAGCGCGAGGGATGAAGGCCAGCAGAAAGAGTCCCACCAGCGCCCCCCGTTCCCAGCGGTTCACGCGCGCCTGAACGTTATCTCTACCGACCATCGCCCCATTCCTTGATGGGTCCCAGGATCAGATGATCTGTCTCAGACCCGGCAGGCGGAATCCGCTCCATTGTGTCCAGGCGGTACAGGCCCACGTTGAGGGAATATGGGAGTGTGGGAGTATGGGAGGGTGGAAGTATGAAGACGTGCGTCTGGGCAAAGACGTCCCCTTTCTGCCAGTTTTCCATCGGGAAACTCAGTCCATCGGCAACTGCTATCAGTGTGCCCTGAGCGTCCACGAGATGAGCCATCACAGAGAGGGGAAAGTCGGGCCGGTTGAGCACCTCCCAGTAAGTGTACAAGGTCAACGTGCCGCCTGGTGTTGGACTGGCCGGGTCTACCTCGTACCCCAGAAAGCGGGCCACGTCGGCAAATTGCGGCTGATCGTCAGAGCCCTCCAGCGTTGTCAGGTGAACAGGTTGGCTTCCGGCCCCCTCTCCCCAATAGACGGTCAGTCCCAGGTGCTTGTTGGTCCGGCGGCCGTGGAAAACGATTTCTGCGTCGTCGCCATAGGCGGACACCACCGTCGGTCCATCGGTACCATCTGGGATGACGTACCAGCCGGGGGCTGTGCCGGCCGGGTAGACCCAACTGGAGCGACAGTCGAAATAGACCAGGCGCAGGTCCGGGTTCCCCAGCGCGTCCCGAATCTGGTCAGCCTCCAGTGCAGGTACGGGAGCGTAACAGATGGCTGCCCACTGCCCTTCGAGTTGGCCTACCACGTCGTAGATGAATATCGAGTACCCAACTTTGGCCGTCGGCTGGCGACGCCGGAACCAATCGAAGACGTCCGGGTCTTCCAGGAGTTGTAAATTGGACGCGCTGATGGCGTACACTCCTGGCTCCGGATTCAACGGGCTGAAGTCTGAGGGTGACGAAGGAGGCGGCATGGGTAGCGGATCGTACTCAATGCCGTACCGCTCTGGCCTGGCTGTCCCAAAATAACTCAACTTGATCCGGTCAATCCCTCGTTCATCCAGATACGCCCTCAGCCTTTTCAAATCCTGTCCCCAGTCCAGATTCGAATCCACCGCGTAGCGGTACCCCTGATCCGGCCCGCCGACCAGTTCGTTGAAGTAGGCCAGGTAGTATGGATGGGTCCACAGACTCGACAGCGTCATCCACAGAACCAGCAAGCAATGACCAATGACCAATGACCAATGACCAATGGGTGTATGCCACCAGGAGCGGCGCATACCGCCCCCGAGGGCGGGGGCTACGAGCAGGTAGTGGAAGGCAGTCGCAGCGCCCATCGCGACGAACGGGACCACCGGCAGGATATGGCGGTACCCGATGTTGATCCTGCTGGCTATGCTAACGGCGAAGTAAAATGCCGGAAAGATGATGATCAGAAACCTGAAATTTCCTATCTGAGCAAGCAGATCGTTGCTTTTTGTGCCCCCTGGGGTGCGAGGAAGCATCTTGTCAGTCAAAAAAAACGGTTTCTTGGGCCAGGCCATCACAACGGCCACGACCAGCAATATCAACAGAGGAAGCGGCGTCTTGATCACAAACAGAACCGGGAAGTAGTACCACCAGCCCTCGTCGGAGAGTTGGCCGAGGAAGAAGGCACGCTGGCCAGAGGCCTGATGTTGCCACAAACGTTGCAGGTTGTCCCAATGAGTCGGCATCGGCATCCACGTGCCAGCCGGTGACCACACGCCTGACTCGAAACGGTAGAGAGCCCACAGCACCAGGATGCTTACGCTCAAGATCGCCACGAACCCGATCAGCAGGTTCCACAGGCTCGCCTTCCTCCGCCACGCATGCCACAAGAGCACCAGCCCCAGAACCGGGAACAGGATCAGTGCCGATAACTTGGCCCCCCAGGCCAGTCCCAGCGTGAGTCCCGCCAGCAGAAGCCGCCCTGATGTCGGCCGGTCCAGCCAGCAAGAGAAAGTGTAACACGCGACGCACATCAGGCAGGTGACCGCCATATCGGTGGTGATCAGGCTGGAGTGAGCCAGGATATTCGGGTCGAAGGTGCATAGGAATAACGCCGCCAACCCCGCCCAGCGCCCGAACAGTTCACCCGCCCACCGGCATACCAGGGCCGATAGCACCAGGCCCAGCGCCAGCATAGGCCAGCGGGCCAGGAACAGCACTCGCTCGATGGGCCATCCGGGCTCCAAGAGCAGGTGACGGGTGACGTCAATACAAGAGGCACGGTTCCAGCCTTTCAGGTCAGCCGGCGAGGGAATATCTGGCTCCAGCGCCAGAAACAGGCCACTCAAGGCGTGGCTCAAAGGAGGATGCTCATACTGCAGGCGCAGGTCGCCAGTCCGCCAGTATGCCACACCCCGAACCAGGTGAAACGGCTCATCCATGGTCGGCGACTGATCCCGGACGTTGACCAGCACCCGTCCCCAAAACAACAACAGCAGGGCAATGAACAATGAACAATGAACAATGAACAATGAACAATGAACAATGAACAATGACGGACGGTGCGTGCTGATTTTCTCTGTGTTCATCGGATCGTCACCATTGTCAGGGGGATCGTGTCGCCGATGGGCGCGCCGCCCGGGTCACAGACCGGCAGTCGCTCACCGGTGCCCAGGCCATACATCCCGACGAGCAATGGAATGTCTCCCGGGGGCGTCGAGGGGGCAATCGGAATGGTGTACTCGTCCCGCACGATCTGGCCTGGCTCCCAGAAGATGGTCGGTGATAGCGCGCACCCCGGTGTCCCGTCCTGCTGACCCCACATCGCTCCGTCGTAGAGTTGGTTAAAAACCTGATATCTGGTCTCTATTGGCCTGAGTGCCTTCCAGTAGAGCACCAGGTGGATGTTCCCCCCGGGCTGGGCATCGGCGACATCCAGACGGTAGCCCAGCAGTCGCACTGTCTCCCCTAGCGTGTAGCCTGCCGGGATATAATCGGTGGGCAGCGGTGGCATCACGCTCGCCGGAATGGTCCGAGCGTCAAAACGGGAAACGTAATCTTCAACGTGATAAATGTCAGGTGGAGCCGCTGCTGGACCTCGGTGGTAGATCAACAGTTTGGGCTCCCCTGCGACCCTAATCTCTCCCCAAAGGTGATAAATTGCCTCGATCTCGTCCCGATTGATCGGCACCTCATCTTGAACATTCTGGGCAATTAGGTACCATTCGGGGCCAGGACAATACGTGCGCTCCGCCCCCCGGGTGTACCAGCCCGCGACCTCCTGCTCCTCGTTGCTGGCGTAGACGCCGCTCAGAGCCCCTTCTTTGATCAGGGCGCCGACGACCTTCCAGCCAGCCCGGTAAGGGAAACCGAAGTAGCCATCGTGAGGCAACTCAGCGTCGGGCCGCCAATAGAGGGCCGGGCGATGGGCAGGCCAGGTGCGCTTGATCTCATGGTCGTGCTGGACGAACATCAGGTAAGGATAATAAGCCAAAAGGACGAGAATGGCAAGGCTGGAGAGGAGTAATGCGTGAAACGTGAAACGTGAGACGTGAGATGTGGTGCGCAGTGCGTGGAAGTGTTGCCAGATGCGGGTGAGCGGGAGAGAGGCCAGGAGGCAGGCGCCAGGGAAGACGTTCAGGACATGAGTACGGGGGTCCCGGACCAGGAAGTAGTAAAAAAGGAACGGGGCGCCGAACCATAGCCAGGCGGCGCACGATGGAGCCGGAGAACGGCGTGAGAGGAGAATCGCCGTCAGTAGACCGGCCAGCACAGGACCCACCCAAGTTGGAGATTGGAGATTGTAGATTGTAGATTGTAGGATCAAGAGAAGGTAGCAGGCGGTGGGGATCAGGAGGCCCAGGCGGCGGAAGGAGAGGAAAGAGGCCACGACGAGCAGGCCAATCATGCCGATGAGGTAGTACATGGAGTTATAAAACGTGGCGAGAGGTAGCGAGGAGAGCAGGTTGTTGTATAGCGGCCCTTTGGTGCCCACGCGAGCGCCGCTCAGGTACCCCAGGGTCTTGGCGAAGTTTGGATGACGAATGAACGGGAGGTAAAAAAGAGCAAAGATAGCGAAAGCCAACGCGCCTGCGGCCAAAACCTCCACCCAGAAGGTGCGCCTCTCAGATTGAGCCCGCCATAGACGTCGACCGACGATGTACGCAGCAGTTGGCAGCGCCAACCCCGCGTCATAGTGGGCCAGGAGGCCGAAGGCCAGTAACGCCGCGCCGACGATGAGCCACCGGCGTCCTTCTCCCTCCGACCAGCGCCAGAGAGCCAGCAATGCCAGTGTCGTCACCGCCAGCACGAGGCTCTGGTACTGCACGACGCGGCCAAAGCCAACGAAATACCCGTTGACCGCCAGAAGCAGCGCGGCGATCTGCCCGCTCCGCCCGTTGAACCAGCGCCGGCCCAGCAGGTAGAGGGCCACGACGCCCAAAAGACCGGCGAACGCGAAGGGCAGCCGGGCTTGCCATTCGTTGATCGTGCCAGAGAGTGTCCAGGTGGCCATGGGGAGCAGGACCTCAGCAGGACCTTTCTGGTGATAGAACAGTTGTGCATCGTCCCCCAGGATGGCACGGGCGGCCCGCATCATCACGACTCCCTCGTCGCCCTGGAATTCGCTGTAGCCCAGGTAGGGCAGGCGGAAAAGGACAGCGGCAGGAATGACCAATGACAAATGAGCAAATGACAAGTGACCAATGATCAATGACCAATGACCAATGACCAATTTAAAATCCAAAAGCGGAGGACGGGGGGTGGCGAGGATGAGGACGAATATGAGCATATTGACGGCGGCCAGCAGCGTAGGAAGGGTCAAGGGGCCAGGGATGTAATGGAGCAGCAGCGTCAGCAGGGCGACGGTTCCCATCCCCAGACCAAGGCCGACTGCTACCTCCTCGGCGGTTGGTCGGCGATGCCGGCCGGCCAGCAATCTAGCATACGCCAGGCCAGGCAGGAACCATAGAAGGATGAATGCCGCCCCGTACCGCGTCGCGGGCACCACCAGCCCAGCATTTGCCAGGATGATGAGGATCGGCCAGAGGAGGTAACGGCTGTGTCGGTGGAAGGTCATTTCTTCTTAACAGCCCCCTGCGTCCGGCGCGACCATCGCATCCAGACCATCGTTGCGACCAGAGTCGCGAACACACCGGCCATCAGGCCGAAGGCAACCGCGTAATTCCGTACCGGCCATTTGTACATATCCGCGATGAGCGCCAGCAGGCTGAACAGAAAGTAGAGCGCCGTAATGCGATATCTCCGCAGCAACGGAGCCATCATCAGTACCAGCAGCGAGAGATACCCGCAATGCAACTTGGGAGAGAGCAGCAGTACGGCGGTCGTTATGAGAGTGAGGTCTTCGAGCAGGCCCAGGGGTTTCCAGGCGATGAGGATCAGGACGATCGCGCCGCCCATCACCAGGACCGCCGAGTAGGCCGCTAGACCTATTGGAGGTTGTCCTTCGTGCGCTTGAGCCCACAACGCTCCCAGGCTGACGCCCCGGAATTGAAACGGATGTTGGGTGCGCTCTTTTGAGACATCCCAGAAAATGGCCGATTCTCCTGCCGCTAACAGAAACGGCACAAAGACCAACCCAAAGACGATTAGGGGTATGATCAGGTACCTCCAGTCCCGCGTGCGCAAGAAGACGATGCAGCAATTCTCATTTTGACCTCTGCCTCACAACTTGACGTCATTTTTGGCTTATCAGTGAGCAGTTTTTCCGAGAATCAGGGCAAATATCCCCACCCAAACCTGGGTTTTCGACCCAATCAAGCATCTAGATTTGTCCCAGGCACGGAAGTAGATCATTTTCGCCAAGTTGCGGCGCATGCTTTGACCATTAACAAAGATGAGTTACTCCACTTTGAGTCAGTAGACGGCTATTCTGCCTCACCAAGAGAGCAAAAATGTTCATCTTTGATGAGCCACGCACCACACAAGTGTCATAATGAGAATTGCTG
>JAUWOI010000567.1 GCA_030612185.1 Anaerolineae bacterium | reverse complement strand
CCATATCTTACCTGCATGTTCCTTCAGCAGTAGACCAGGCCCGGCGGGAGTGCGCTGTGCCCTGCCGGGCTGGGCCGCGCCTCCAATCCCATCGCCTCGTGCACCAGGCGCATCGTCTCATCCGATTCCTGGCGCATACGTCGGATGCCGCTGGCCAGAATTTCCTCGATCAGTCCCGGCTGTGTTTCGTAGCGGGCACGCCGCTCACGGATGGGATCGAGGAAGCCATTGATGGCGCGGGCCAGCTTCTCCTTGACCTCTACGTCGCCCACCTTCCCCCGGCAGTACCGTTCTTTCAGATCCTTAACCTCCTCCGCGTTGGGGTTAAAGGTCTCGTGGTAGATGAAGACAGGGTTACCCTCGACCCGGCCGGGGACGTCGGCCCGCACCCGCTGGGGGTCGGTGTACATCCCGTGCACCTTGCGCTCCACCGTCGCACCGTTGTCCGAGAGGTAGATGGCGTTACCGCGGCTCTTGCTCATTTTGGCGCCGTCAATTCCTACCAGGGTTGGCACCTCGCTCAGAAGCGCCTCTGGTATGGGAAAGACCTGCCCATAGAGCCGGTTGAAGCGACGGGCCAGTTCCCGTGTTACCTCCACGTGGGCTTGATTATCCTTCCCCACCGGCACCAGGTGGGCGCGGGGCAGCAGAATGTCGGCTGCCTGGAGCACCGGGTAGCCCAGCAGGCCGAAAGGCATCGTCTGCAGATTGGCGTCCCGGGCCATATCCTTGAGAGTCGGAATCCGCTCCAGCCGTGGTACGCTGACCAGCATCTCGAAGATCAGGTTGAGTTCGTAGGTGCCCGGGATGGCCGACTGGACGAAGATGACGCTCTTTTCGGGGTCAATACCGGCCGCCAGGTAGTCAAGCACGATCTCACGGACATTGTGGCGGATTTTGAGGATGTGCTCTCTCTCCGGCCGAGTGGTGAGAGTGTGCAGGTCGGCGATGATGAAGAAGCACTCGTATTCGTCCTGGAGCCGCACGCGGTTGGCCAGGCTGCCCACGTAGTGGCCCAGGTGTAATTTGCCTGTGGGGCGGTCACCTGTGAGAATGCGTTTTTTGATCATTTCAGTTTCTCCTTCGTGCTGGGTACTGGATACTCGATACTCGTTTCTTGCGGGCGTTCAGCATCCAGCGTCCAGTAAAGAAAAAACGCCCGTCCCCCTTCAGGGACGAGCGTCTTATCTTGCACACCCGTGGTGCCACCCCACTTAGGTGGCTCTAAAACAAAACGCGCCGATGATGGCGCGTAGCATGTGAAGAGCCAGCCTCACTCATTTGCAGATACAGCCCTTCGACCCTTCGGCTATGCTCAGGACAGGCAGTCTCAGGGCGATACCCTCAGCCCTGGTAACGGTGGCGTCTCCGGCCCGGACTACTCCCCTTCGGCAGGCTCAGGGTTTCGGCGGGCGACTCCCGGGCCCATTCAGCACCAGCGCTGGTATCGGGCTCACAGCCTCTGACCCGACTCTCTGAACCTCCGCTTAGATGCTTACTCTTCCCGATCATTGTCTTTTGATCTCAGATTGTGCATGCAGTATACCACGCAGAAGCCGTGATGTCAAGTCAATTCTGTTCCTGCAGGTGACCCTCCCGCCAGCAAACTGCTCGCACTTCTACGCTTTCCCCAACGTCGGGGAGCAGCCGCCCGGTCATCGTGGCGAAGGCCGCCACGTCCCCGCTGGTGTAGAACAGGTGACGGCCCGCGCGGCCTCGGCGGTGCCTTGAGCCTGCCTGTCCTGAGCATAACCGAGGGGTCGAAGGGCCGGCCTCTAATCCTCGTTGGGCTAACAAGCGCGCCGTTTGGTGGGCTACTGCCGGGGCAGGGTCAATCACCGTGACACTCGCTCCCACCACCTGCTCGATGGCCGGCCGGAGGAAAGGGTAGTGAGTGCAGCCGAGCACCAGTTGATCTACCCCGGCTTCAATCAGCGGCGTCAAGCACTGCCGCAGCAGCGTTTCGGTCTCGGGTGTGTCCAACGCGCCGGCCTCCACCGCTTCCACGAGCCCCGGGCAGACCTGGGTGAACACGCGCACGTCACCCGCGTATCGCTCCACCAGGCTGGCGAAAAGTTCCCCCTGGAAAGTGGCCTGTGTGGCGATCACGCCCACGATACCGTTGCGAGTCCGTTCGACGGCGGGCTTGACGGCCGGCTCCATTCCCACGAAGGGGACGTTGGGGAAGGTGCGCCGCAGGTGACGCAGCGCAGCGGCGGAGGCGGTGTTGCAGGCGACGACGATGGCCTTCGTGCCCTGGCCCAGCAGAAAGCGCGTGATGCCCTCGGAGAACTCTCGCACCTCGGCTAGCCGGCGGTAGCCGTAGGGCACGTGGGCCTGGTCAGCCAGGTAGAGCGTGTCTTCGCGGGGCAGTTGGCGGGCGATTTCACGCCACACGCTCAGCCCCCCCACGCCCGAGTCGAAGATGCCGATGAATCCAGGTGTACTCATGCTATTTGGCTATCGCTGTTTTGCCACGCCATTGGTATATCACTCTCGCCCACGGCGCAGGGCGAGGTAGATGCCGAGAGCGATTGCCAACCCCTGCAACGTTGCGAGCAGGGCCAGGGGCATGCCAGGGCTGCTGGTCTTCTGGGGCGACGGCGGTGGCAGCGGTGTCCAGGTGGGAAGAGGCGCAAGGCGAGGAGT